>CAMDGP010000103.1 GCA_945897765.1 Chitinophaga pinensis | reverse complement strand
GCTTGTACATCAATTGGTAATGAAGTTTTCGTGTTGCTTGTGTATTCTTTGAAAACAAAACCAACATTTCTAACTGCTAAACCTCCAGAAATCAATTCATTGGGATGAGTCATTAAAACACCAAAACCTAAACTCAAACCATAAGCGCTATAGGTATCCAAATTAGAACCCAAAAATTGAAAATTCGCACCAAGATGAATGATTTTATTCAAACTCCTTCCGAAATTTGTTCCAATACTAAAATCCGTTGCTGAAAAATCACCAAGAACGCGACCAGTTTCGTCTGTTTCTGTAAATTTCCCATAGTTGACATATTTGATTGAGGGCGCAAAAACACCAATTTTTGTTTTTACAGCATAATTAACAGCGCCAAAATTAATTCCTGCGGGTAACAAGCCTTGGTTCACTTGAACCATTCCGTTCATTTTTTCATTCAAAACAGCAGGATTATCATTCGCTAAACTCAAGTCGTTGTCGTAAATGCTTATCGTCTTCCCTCCCATTGCTGCACTTCTCGCTGAATAATTACTATTCATAAATGCAAATCCATTCGAACCAATGGAAGATTGGGCATTTATATAAATGGGAAGAATTAATAATGAAAAAAATAGAAAACGCATGGCACAATAACGTCAGTAATTTATAATAATTGTATTCGATTTCATCTTTTTGATTTTAGATAAATAAATCCTCTCTTTCCCTTAAATCTTGCTTATTTTTATAGCATTAAACAGACTTAAATGAAAAAATTAGCCTTAATAACAGGAGCATCAAGCGGAATTGGTAAAGAATTGGCTCGAATTCACGCAAGTAAAAATGGTGAATTGATTTTGGTAGCAAGACGAATTGAAGAGCTTGAAAAATTAAAATTAGAATTGGAATCGCAATTCAAAGTTAAAGTTTGGGTTATTGAGCAAGATTTAACTGTGAAAAATGCTGCGGCAAACGTTTATAATTTCACGAAAAAAAATAACTTAGAAATTGACTATTTGTTTAATAACGCAGGTTTTGGTGGTCATGGTTTTTTCGTGGATCGACCAATTACTAAAGATTTAGAAATGATTGATTTAAATGTAAGCGCGCTCGTCGAATTGAGTCATTTGTTTCTTCAGAATATGAAAATAAGAAAAGCTGGTAAAATATTAAATACAGCAAGTACTGCAGGATTCTTACCTGGTCCTTTGCAAGCTACCTATTTTGCCACAAAGGCTTTTGTAGTCTCATTTAGCGAAGCACTTGCACACGAGTTAAAACCTCATAATATTAGTGTAACCGCACTTTGTCCTGGTCCCGTTAAAACTGAATTTGAAAAAACTGCTGGAATGACAGGTGGAAATTTATTTGAAAAAGCTGCAAGTGCGAAATCAACTGCTGAAAAAGGTTATCGAGCGATGGAAAAGGGAAAAGTTATTTGTATTTCAGACCCTGTTTTAAACATTCTGATTCAATACATTATGCCTTTCATACCAAAAGTGATTATTCCTGGAATGGTGCAGAAAATGCAGACAATATAATTGTGCCAGAATTGAAACAAATAAAGATTCAATAATTCCGCCTTTATGATAAGAATCAGTTGCTAAGCTCGACAAATACATTGTTATGATTAGCTGAGTAAATGTTTAGTAAATGTTTAGTAAAATTTCGTTTTACTCAGACCTAAATTCGCCCCAATATTCCATTTAATACCTAGGCCTGAAGAACTTAGTTCAATGGTATTCATTATTTTATTCAAAGATTTATTAGCGTGTTGATTGTGGATAACGTAAGCTGTCAAGTCGAATAAAAACAAAAATCCACCTTGCATCAACAAACCGTTGCCAAAGCCGTTGAACTGATCACGCTTTGAAAGATTAATTTTTGCATTACTTTTTAGAAGTAACCCTGCTGAAATATAGGCTACGTCTAATCCCGTATTGATTAAAAATATTTTTTCTGTTTTATGTTGATTCAAAACCGATTTATCAAAAGTTAAGTTTGGGTTTGATTTCTTTGCATTAAAATAACCAGGAATTGCCAATCCAATATTAACAGTATTCCACAATACATTCATTTGATGGAAATAATGAGCTTCCCCTTCTGAAACCGTTGCCCAGCCAACTCCACTAACTAAAAAATTGGCAGCTGCCCAACTTCCAAGACCAATCATTAAATACTTATCCGTATTCAATCGCTCTTGATTAAATTGTAAAAGTGGTTGAGCAAATGAAATAGTGCTGATGAACAAGAATAAAGGAATTAAGAACTTCATTTTTAAGATTTTGTGTACATTAAATTTAAACAAGAAGGATCAGTTTTAGTTCGGATTTGTAGTTTTCATAATTGTAAACTTTTCTAGATTAAGTAAATAGATTGAGCAAAAGTTCAAACTATTTTATTAATCTCACAAATTTCTACTTTTTAAAATCATTAAAACCCTCGCTTTTGATTTTCTATAATTTCGAGAGGAATGATTAGCTTTTAATTTTTTTCCAGAAATGACTAATTCCATTTCAAATCCAAATTCATAAATTCTTCTTAAAGTATCTATCTCAATATTCTTGTTATTTTCAACTCGAGATAATTCAGATTCTGAAATTCCACAAAGCTTTGATAATTGATCGAGAGTCATTTTTTTTGAAAGTCTAATCTCGCGAATTTTACTCCCAAAATCTAATGGCTTTTTTAATGGCGATTCATCACCAAGTTCATAAAGCGTTTCATGATCCATTTCTACGGCTGCTACAGATTCAGGAAGTCCAGGTATTTCAACTTTTACCGCTGTTTTTCCCCACGTAATAATTCCGCTTTCATTGACAACACAAGAATCAAAAACTTCTGAATCTCTTAGTTGATACAAGGGGTTTTCTTCGCTAACTTCCTTTAGAATTTTTGTAAAATCAACACGTTTTACTTCCCCATTTCTAAATGCTAAATCAATAGTAAAGTTTTCATTCTTTATTATTTTCAAAATTCTTGGGGATTTCATCTGACGTTTCATTTTCTTAAGTTTGGGTTTTGTAAGTAGAAAAAATTAATAAATCCATTTTTTGTTTCAAAAGCTAATTCTTTCCAAAAATCAATTACAGCCTTTGTTTCCTTTATTCCAAGCTCATTATCAATTATCTTGTTGTTTTCCATATCATATCTCAATTGTAAACCGTTGAATAATGCATGAAAATGCGCAGGAAGATGATCACCATTATAAATATGAATTGTAATTCCATAATTGATTTCAGTGATTTTTGGCATTCATTTTTCTTTTCGAAATAAAATTAAAAATAATAATTGAGTTATAACACAAGTTGAGTAATAAAATGATATTTATTTTTATTAAGTTATTGTTTTTTAAAGGTATAAAAAGACAATTCTAGCTTATTGTGTTAGCAAATGAAAGTCACCTCCCTCTTATCCCTCCTTAAGGAGGGAAGTCGCAATCTCACTTCGTAATAAATTGATTTTTAGAAGCTTAATGATTTAATTGTAATCGAAGTTATTAGCTTTTCTAATGAATTTAGTTGACCCATAAACAATTTCCTACCATGAGGGAGTTCGCCGCGGCGAAAAAGGAGGGTGACTTTTTAAAATTGAAGTGATAAAGATGAATTTTTCCAACCAATTAACTTTTCTTTGAATTCCGTGTTTAATTAAAAAAGTAATTTTACAACATGGAATTAAAACAAGTGCCACTCGCGTTGGTCAACTCAATGAATAAAAATACCCTGATGGAACAATTAGGGATTGAATGTGTCGAAATTGGAAAAGATTACGTGATTTCTAGAATGCCTGTTGATCACCGAACACACCAACCTATGGGATTATTACACGGAGGTGCAAGTGCTGCTTTAATTGAAAGTATTGGTTCAATGGGTTCTACTCTACTAATTGATATTCAAAAACAAGCACCTGTTGGAATTGAAATTAATTGCAATCACGTAAATGGAATAAAAGAAGGTTTTGTTCGTGCAGTAGGGAAAATTGTCCATGCTGGAAAACGTACGCATTTGTGGCAAGTAGATATTCACGAAGAAGGAACAGATCGCTTGATTTGTACCGGTAGATTGACCGTTATGATTATCGATAGAAAATAAATTAATGCTACTCTATCGTTTTCCGGGTAAAGAAATAGTCCAAAAAATGGGCTCGTTTGAAAAACAAGCTTCTTTTTCATCCTCTGGTTTTATTGTGAGTAGTTTTAATGGCGAAGAAAAATATCTATTCGTCGAAAAAGAGCAACAAGCAAGCGAAATTCCCAACAAAACGATTGTTTCAATAAATAAAGAGGAATATCTAAAGCAAGGAGAAAAACTTGTTGCAGCAATTCGTAATTTAGGAATTCAAAAAACGGTGCTTTCACGTATTCATACACAAGTTTTCGATTCAAAAAATTCATTGGCTTTGTTTGAACAATTGGAAAAAGCTTATCCAACTGCTTTCGTTTACTATTTTGAAGATGCTGATCTTGGAACTTGGTTAGGTGCAAGTCCTGAAATTCTATTCCAACTTCATGGAAATTCTGGTTTCACGATTGCTTTAGCTGCCACCAAAAAAAGTGATGATCAATCAGTTTGGAATCAAAAAGAAATAATGGAACAAGCGTTCGTAACTGATTTTATCGAAGAGAGTTTATCAGTAATTGGTGTTAAGGATCTCGAAAAAAATGGACCTTATGAACAGCAAGCTGGACCTGTAAAACATTTAAAAACCGATTTTAGCTTTTCGATTGGTGTACTTTCTACGTTTGAAATTTTGAAAGCTCTACACCCTACTCCTGCTGTTAGTGGTTTACCTCAGACTATTTCTTTGGAACTAATAAATTCTTTAGAAAAACATCAGCGTGAATTATACGCAGGATATATTGGCTCGGTTGAAAAAAATGAAGCATCTATTTATGTCAATCTCCGTTGTTGTCAACTTTCGGAAGGAAAAATACATTTGTATTTAGGCGGAGGTTACACCAAAGATTCTGATCCTCAACACGAATGGGAAGAAACTATAAATAAAAGTAAAACCATTCTCGACCTTGTTCAAAAATTGTAATTTTACAACATGCTAACTAGCGATAAATTAATGGTGCAATTGGTAGTGGATCAATGTGAGGCGCATGGAATTCGAAAAATTGTTTTTTCACCAGGTTCGCGCAATTCTCCTTTTGCTATAAGCTTCGATGAAAATCCTTTTTTTGAAACCTATGTCATTCACGATGAGCGAAGTGCAGCTTTTTTTGCTTTGGGAATAGCACAAGAATTACAAGAACCAGTCGCGCTTTGTTGTACCTCCGGAACTGCGGCTTTAAATTATTATCCTGCTGTTGCCGAAGCTTTTTATCGCTCAATTCCTTTGTTAGTAATTACTGCCGACCGTCCTGAAAGTTGGATCAATCAAGGAGATGGTCAAACAATTATACAGCGCGACGTCTATAAAAATCACATTCGCTATGAAGTGAATCTTACTGACGGAAAGGAAACTGAAACGGATGTTTGGTACGCTCAACGCGAAACTGCAATTGGAATGTCGATTTTAAAAGGAAATTGGAAAGGTCCTGTTCATTTTAACGTTGGCTTGAACGAACCGCTTTACAATTCAGTTGAAAAAAAGAATAATTTCACTCGTAAATTTTATCAATATCAAATTTCAAATCAATTGAGTAATGATTTTTGTGATAGAGCAATTCCAATTTTGGAAACAAGTAAAATAATGGTGCTATGTGGTCAACTCCCTGAGGACAATCAATTTCAACAAACATTAGAAAAATTTAGCAATCATACCAACGTAATTGTTTTAGTAGAAAACACTTCGAATATTCAAAGTGAAAAATTCATTCATTGTATTGATCGTACTTTGAACGGAATTGAGAAAGAAGAAGATTATTATCCTGATTTATTGATAACCCTTGGGGGTGCTGTTGTTTCAAAAAAGATAAAATCCTTTTTACGCAAAGCGAAACCAAAAAACCATTGGAAAATTGGCTTTGATTTTCCACTTATGGATACGTACCAATGCTTGAGTGACACAATAGAACTATCTGAAAATCAGTTTTTTGAATCAATAAATAAATTAGATTTTAAAAGAAATCAACTGAATTTTTTTGGAAAATGGAAATCAATCGACTTAATCGCACGGGATGCCATTGAAAGCTGTGTAATGAATTTACCTTCTTTTACTGATATCCATGTATTTTATCATTTATTTGATTGTTTACCAAAATATTCAGTTCTACACATAGGCAATAGTTCTGTTGTTCGCTATACACAATTATTTGACCCAATTAAAAACATTCGTTATGAGTCAAATCGTGGAACTAGCGGAATAGACGGTTCGACCAGTACTGCTGTTGGTGCTGCAATTGCTAATCCAACAAAAATGCACTATTTCGTCACAGGGGATATTTCAGCGCTATATGATAGCAATGCTTTTTGGTTGGCTAATTTTCCTAAAAACCTAAAAATCATTGTCATAAATAATTTTGGTGGAGGAATTTTTAGAATTATTCCAGGTCCTGCAACATCCAAACAACGCGTTGATTACTTTGAAGCAAAGCATTCTCAAACCGTCGCGTCTGTTGCAAGTGCTTATGGCATTGAAACTTTAACCGTGAAAGTAATGGAAGATTTCGTAAACTTGCTGCCTGAATTTCTGAATCCAGAAAATAAGATTCAGTTATTAGAAGTTGTTACAGATTCGGAACAAAACGCAGAAAATTTAAACCAATTTTTTAACATTATTCGTAATTAGTTATGGAAGTATTTGACATTTTACTGACCTATCAAGGTTGGATTTATTTGATTATCTTAACGTTACTAGAAATCATTTTAGGTATTGATAACATCATATTTATTTCCATAATAACAGACAAGTTGGTGCGTGAAGACCAGAAAAAAGCCAGATTACTTGGTCTGAGCTTAGCTTTAATCATTCGTATTCTGTTATTAAGTGTGATTTCATGGATTATGACTTTAGATGAAACAGCTTTATTCACAATTGACGAAATTAAGTTCACAGGTCATAGTTTGGTATTATTAATTGGAGGTTTATTCCTGATTTACAAGTCGGTAACTGAAATGCACTCAAGTGTTAAAGGTGAAGAAGAAGAACATCATTCGGACAACAAAAAGAAACAAAAATTAAGTTCAGTTGTGTTTCAAATCGTAATGGTGGACTTCATTTTTAGCTTTGATTCTGTTATTTCAGCAGTAGGTATGACGAATGATATTTCACATGAAACACATGGCAACCCAATGGTTATCATTGTTATAGCCGTGATACTATCAATGATTGTTATGTTATTGTTTTCTAAACCTATTAGTGATTTTATCAATAATCGTCCAACAATTAAGATGATTGCTCTTGGTTTCTTGGTAACAATTGGAGTTCTTTTAATCGCAGAATCTTTTGGTCAGCACATTCCGAAAGGATATATCTATTTCGCAATGGTTTACGCTTTAGGGGTAGAATTCCTGAATATA
>CAMDGP010000102.1 GCA_945897765.1 Chitinophaga pinensis | reverse complement strand
TACCGTGAATACATTAAGTTACAGAACGTTATCAGGCAACAAAGAAACTGCAGACAAAAAGTGGTTTATCGTTGATGCAGAAGGACAAACCGTAGGGCGTATGGCAAGTAAAATTGCTAAAATCATCCGTGGGAAGTACAAAACATGTTATACGCCACACGCAGATTGTGGAGATAACGTAATTGTTATCAATGCAGAAAAAGTTGCTTTCTCTGGAACAAAATTGGTTGACAAAGAATATGTTCGTTTCTCTGGTTATCCAGGTGGACAGCGTTTCACATCAGCTGAAGAAATGTTAAGAAAACACCCTGAGCGTTTAATCGAAAAAGCGGTAAAAGGTATGTTGCCTAAAAATACCTTAGGAAGACAATTATACAGAAATTTAAAAGTATATACTGGAACAACTCACAAACATGAGGCTCAAACACCAGAATTATTAAATCTTGATACACTCAAATAAAAATTATGGACGTAATTAACGCTTTAGGAAGAAGAAAGACAGCAGTAGCGCGTGTTTATTTATCAAAAGGAACAGGAAACATCTTGGTTAACAAGAAAGAAATGACAACTGTTTTCCCAATTGATGTTTTACAAGCTAAAATCAACCAACCTTTCATTCTTACAAACACAGTTGGACAATTCGATATTAAAGTTAATGTTAACGGTGGTGGAATCAACGGTCAAGCAGAAGCAATTCGTTTAGGTATTTCGAGAGCTCTTGTTGAATTGGAAGCAGAAAACAAACCTTTGTTGAAAGTTGAAGGTTTAATGACTCGTGATCCACGTATGGTAGAACGTAAAAAACCAGGTCAACCAAAAGCACGTAAAAAATTCCAGTTCTCGAAACGTTAATCGATATTGGAAGTTTAGCATCCAAACCACTGAGTACTTTAATAGTTATTATTACCCTCTTTGGTTGTGCAATTAGTATAAATAGGAAAGTAAACAAAAACAAAATATGTCTAAATTAAATTTTGAAACATTATTAGAAGCAGGTGTTCATTTTGGTCACCTTAAAAGAAAATGGAACCCAGCAATGGCTCCATACATTTTCGAAGAGAAAAAAGGAATCCACATCATTGACTTGAATAAAACAATGGTTCACCTTGAGCAAGCTTGTGCAGCAATGAAACAAATTGCAAAATCAGGTAAAAAAGTTCTTTTCGTTGCAACAAAAAAACAAGCAAAAGAAATCGTTTCTGAAAGAGTAATTAAAGTAAACATGCCTTACGTAACTGAACGTTGGACAGGTGGTATGTTAACTAACTTTCAAACTACACGTAAATCAATTCGTAAAATGGCTACGATTGATAAAATGAAGTCTGATGGTTCTTGGGAAACATTAAATAAAAGAGAGAAATTATTTAAAACTCGTCAAAGAGAGAAATTAGAAAAAACATTTGGTTCGATTTCAGACATGACTCGTCAACCAGCTGCTATTTTTATCGTTGACATTTTGAAAGAACACATCGCACTTGCTGAAGCTCGTCGTTTGAATATTCCAACGTTTGCAATGGTAGATACGAATTCTAACCCTAAATTGGTTGATTTCCCTATCCCAGCAAATGACGATGCTACAAAATCAATTTCCTTAATCTTAGATCAAATTTGTAACGCTATCCAAGAAGGTTTGGAAGACCGTAAAAATTTGAAGGATAAAGATAAAGAAGATACTTCTAAAGAAACTGTTGTTGAAGCAACTCCAGTTGTTGCAGAAGCAGTAGTTGTAGCAGAAGCAGTTGTTGAGGAGGCTCCAGTTGTTGAAGCTACACCAGATGTTGAAGAGGCTCCAGCTGTTGACGCTACACCAATAGTTGAAGAGGCTCCAGCGTCAGAAGAATCAGCAGAATAATTAAACATTAACAATTAAAATATATTTATCATGGCTATCACAGCTTCAGATGTAAATAAATTGCGCCAACAAACTGGTGCAGGAATGATGGACTGCAAAAACGCATTAGTTGAAGCTAATGGTGATTTTGAAGTTGCAGTTGACGTTCTCCGTAAAAAAGGACAAAAAATCGCTGCAAAACGCGGTGACAATGAAGCTAAAGAAGGTCTTGTGTTAGCACAAACTTCTGCTGATGGCACAATTGGTGTGATTTTAACATTGAATTGCGAAACTGACTTCGTTGCAAAAAATGAAGGTTATGTAAACTTCGTTCAATCAATCGTTGACATCGCTTTAGATAAATTACCTGCAACAGGAGAAGAATTAAAAGCATTATCTTATAACGAGAGATTGACTGTTGAAGAGAAAATTACAGAGCAAGTTGGTGTAATCGGTGAAAAATTAGATTTATCTAGCTACGCTGTAATTAATGCAGCAAAAGTTGTTGCTTACAATCACCCAGGGAATCAATTGGCTACTTTAGTTGGATTGAATAGCGGTTCTGATGTTATTGCTGAGGCTGGTCGTCAAGTTGCAATGCAAATAGCAGCAATGAATCCTATCGCAATTGATAAAGATGGCGTTGACGCACGTACAATTGAAAGAGAAATCGAAGTTGGAAAAGAATTAGCAATTCAAGAAGGGAAACCTGTTGAAATGGCTGAGAAAATTGCAATGGGTCGTTTGAATAAATTCTTCCAAGAGAACACATTGTTAAGTCAAGCTTTCGTTCGCGATAATAAAGTGACAATTGAACAATTCTTAAATTCTACTGAAAATGGTTTGACAGTCACAGACTTCAAGCGATTCTCATTGAGTTAATATTTTAAAAGCTATCGAAAACGGTAGCTTTTTTTTTGCATCTTTTTCTTAGAATTAAACGATTTTTTATCTTTACCAATAATATGAAATACAAAAGAATACTTCTGAAACTTAGTGGTGAATCATTAATGGGTGATAAACAATTTGGAATTGATAATAATCGTATTCATTCTTATGCACTTCAAATTAAGGAAGTGAAAAATATGGGAATCGAAGTTGCTATTGTGATTGGAGGTGGAAACATTTTTCGTGGTGTGCAAGCTGAGGCTGGTGGAATGGATCGTACACATGGTGATTACATGGGTATGTTGGCAACAATGATTAATTCAATGGCATTACAAGCAGCGCTTGAAGCGGTAGGAGTTCACACACGTTTGCAATCAGCAATAGAAATGAAAGAAATTTCTGAACCTTTTATTCGAAGAAAAGCAGTTCGTCACCTAGAAAAAGGCAGAGTAGTTATTTTTGGCGCAGGAACAGGAAATCCATTTTTCACAACTGATTCTGCAGCATCTTTGAGAGCTATTGAAATGAATGCAGATGTGATTTTAAAAGGTACGCGCGTAGACGGAATTTACACTGCTGATCCTGAAAAAGATAAGACTGCAACTAAATACAGTGAAATTTCTTTTGACGAAGTATATGCAAAAGGATTAAATGTTATGGATTTAACAGCATTTACACTTTGTAAAGAAAACGATCTACCAATCATTGTGTTTGATATGGATACTCCTGGTAATTTGATGAAATTAATCGCGGGTGAAGAAGTTGGAACAATTGTAAAAAATTAATTTATCTTTTATGACAGAGGAATTAGATATGATTTATGATGATTTTAAAAGCGCAAATGGAAAAACGCTCGTTCATCTTGAAAACGAATTAATGAAAATACGTGCTGGTAAAGCTTCTCCTGCTATGCTGAATGGTGTAATGATTGAATATTATGGTTCAATGACTCCTATTCAACAAGTTGCAAACATTAATACATCAGATGCAAGAACAATACTTGTTCAACCGTGGGAGAAAAATATGTTAAGTGAAATTGCTAAAGGAATTATAAATTCAAACCTTGGATTAAATCCTCAAAATAATGGTGAACAATTGATTATTTCGGTTCCACCTTTGACTGAAGAACGCAGAAAAGATCTTGTTAAAAAGGCGAAAGCGGAAGCTGAACATGCCAAGGTTGGGGTTAGAAATAATCGTAAGGACGCAATCGATATGATTAAAGACCTAAAAAATGAGGGGTTGTCCGAAGACATGGCTAAAACCGCTGAAGAAGAAGTTCAAAAAATCACGAATGGAGCGATTAAAAAAGTGGATGAATTAGTTGAATTGAAAGAGAAAGATATTATGACAGTTTAATTTAATTAAGAATTATTTTGAATCGGATATTGGAAACAGTATCCGATTTTTTGGTTACATTTTATTTAAAAGTAAATTGCTCACTACATGATAAAAAAAATTATAATTTATTGATAATCAATAAATTATAATTTAAATTTCTTGTATAAAAATAGTCCATAGCTTTTTCTTATTCCTAAATTTTATTATCAAAAAAAGCTGTTTATTTTCTTAAACAGCTTTTGAATTAAAAATAAGTCGTTACACAGCAAAACTTCTACCAAAAAATTTGCTATTAATTTTCACAATACTAACTGTCAAAATCATTTTAACTACTTTTGAATTTATGAGAAAGAAAATTACAATTTCAAGTCTATTTACTCTGCTGCTTATGAATTCCTTTTCGCAAATCGTAACCAAAGAGCAAAAGAATAGCGAGAACATACCCATTCAAAAGAAAAATACAGCTAAAGATACTAGTAGTCGTTTTTACCTTGAAGCTAGTTTTGTAAATTCCTTCAGAAGTCTAGAATCAAACACTGACTTTTTAAATAAACCTTTAGGAGAAAGAGCAAATGAATCTAAACTTGGAATTTGGAGCTATTCATTAGGTATGACAACGCCTTTAAGTAATCACATTTATTTTGACGGAGCGCTCTCCTTACTACGAAATGGAGAACAATATAGTTGGGAGTCAAATACAAGCGATAGTATTTTTAATTATCAGTCGAAATACAATTACATCGCTTTGCCTTTACAACTTAAATTACAAGGTGGTAAAAATTTAAAATACTTCGTTGGCGGTGGTTTAATTCCGCAAATGAACTTTTCTTACAAACAAGAGCAACAATGGACTGATTCATTGGGTTCGAAAGGTGATGAAACTATTAAAATCAATAACGAAATTAATTCATTTGTATTTTCATGGGTTGTAAGCGCAGGTTTGGAATTGCAATTTGAAAATAACTTTGGTTTACGATTAAGCGCAAGTTACCGCAACCAAATAAGTAATACATACATCGAATTCAGTGATTATATCCATAGAGCAAATGCAATAGGAGTAAATATTGGCATCACACGCAAATTTTAAAAATGAAATTAAAAGCAATTACTCAGTTTCTGGAACATCAATATCCGCTTTCACTTCAAGAGTCGTATGACAATTCGGGATTACTAATAGGGGTCCTAGAAATGGAAATCACTGGCGTTCTCATTTGCTTGGATAGCATTGAAAAAATCGTAGATGAAGCCATAGAAAAGAACTGCAACTTAATTATCGCCCACCACCCTATTATTTTTAAGGGGTTGAAGAAAATCACTGAATCAAATTATATTGAACGAATCGTTTCTAAATGTATCAAAAACGACATTGCGTTGTATGCGATTCATACGAATTTAGACAATCATTTTGATGGAGTAAATAAAGAAATTGCGAATCGAATTGGATTGAAAAACTTAAGAATTTTACAACCTATTCAAGGAAATCTATCAAAACTGACTGTTTTTGTTCCAAAAGATGCGTTAGAAAAATTAGACGAAGCTATTTTCAAAGCTGGAGGCGGGCAAATAGGAAACTATTCAGAATGTCATTTCAGAACCGAAGGAACGGGAACATTTAAAGGTAATGAAAATTCGAATCCACAAATTGGCAATAAAAACGTTCGAGAAGCTTTTGAAGAATTTCGAGTGGAATATTTAGTGAGTAACTATAATTTAAGAAATGTATTGAATGCAATGTACGCGTCCCATCCGTATGAGGAAGTGGCGTATGAAATTTATCCGATTCAAAATTCTAATCAATTTGAAGGCGCAGGAATGATTGGTGAGATTGAAACTGAAGTAGATGAAATTACCTTCTTAACTCAACTAAAAACAACTTTTAACTGTGGAATAATTCGACACTCGCAACTTTTGGGAAGAAAGATTAAAAAAGTAGCCGTTTGCGGTGGCTCAGGAAGTTTTTTATTGTCGAAAGCAATTCAACAAAAAGCGGACATCTTTATTACTGGAGATTTCAAATATCATGAGTTTTTTGACGCCGAAAAGCAGATAATTATTGCCGATATTGGCCATTTTGAAAGCGAACAATTCACAACTAATTTATTAGCTGAAAGAATGAAAGAAAATTTTACTAACTTTGCCATCCATTTAACAGAACATAATACAAACCCGATAAACTATTTTTAGCCCATGGCAGCAACTGCAACTAAGAAGGAAGCTACAATCGCAGAGAAGCTAGATGCGCTTTTCGAACTTCAAAAAATCGATTCTGAAATTGATCGAATCCGTACCATTCGTGGTGAATTACCTCTTGAAGTTCAAGATCTAGAAGATGAAATTAGTGGTTTAAATACTCGAATTGCTAAAATCAACGAAGAAATCAAAGAAGTTGAAACAGAAATCTCTGATCGTAAACAAGCTTCTAAAGATTCTGAAACAGCTATTTCAAAATACAAGGAACAACAAAATAATGTTAGAAATAACAGAGAATTTGAATCGCTTGCAAAAGAAATTGAGTTTCAAGAATTAGAAATTAAATTGAATGAGAAAAAAAGCAAAGAAGCAAAATTCAAAATCGAAGGAAAAAAAGAATTGCTTTCTGACGCTACTGATCGTTTAACAATGAAAAAAGAAGATTTAGCTGGTAAAAAAGCTGAATTAGATGCTATCGTTAGCGAAACACAAAAAGACGAAGACAAATTAATGAAAGCTTCTGACGGCGCTAAGAAAAAAATTGAATCTCGTTTAATTTTTGCATACTCTCGTTTAAGAGAAAATGCAAAAAATGGTCTTGGCGTAGTTCAAGTAATGCGTGGTTCTTGTGGTGGATGCTTCAACAAAATCCCACCTCAAAGACAATTAGATATCGTTACTAAGAAAAAAATTATCGTTTGCGAACATTGCGGACGTATCTTAGTTCCGGTTGAAGGTACTGAAGAGTAGACTTTAAAACCAAAATACAAAAAGGCAATTTCGAGAGGAGTTGCCTTTTTTATTGAAGAAATGTTTGTGACTAAATACGATTCTTCTGACTATCTTTTTAAAAATAGCAAACCTCCAAATATTAAATTGTCATCCCCTCGGTTCGCTATTTCATTTCGGCAGGCTCAATAAAACGCGACAAGCTCTATGCAACGCTTCAAAGTGGGAAGATTTAATCTCGCTTCGGATAAAGATTGTTTTTTAGAAGTTGGGATTTTGTTTTTTTTTAAATAATTTTAGCAGACCCACGAACTATTTCCCTCCTTGAGGAGGGATTAAGGGAGGTGACTTATTGCTGAAGTTAAATCCTCATCCCCCTTATTCGCCGCGGCGAACCCCTTCAAAGTGGGAAACCTAAATCACACTTCGGAGTTGATTAATTTTTAATAGGTTATAGATTTTAATTCTAG
>CAMDGP010000101.1 GCA_945897765.1 Chitinophaga pinensis | reverse complement strand
ATGATTTGCTTTTCAACTTCGCGCTTTGGACGAATTTCATAATATAAATTATCACGATTAAACGATGATTTAAATACATCAGCGTCCAACATATTTAAATTCTTTTGAATATCGTATTGAACTTTCGGTGTAGCAGTTGCAGTTAACGCAATTACTGGAACATTGGATATTTTTTCAAAAATATCTCTCAATCTTCTATATTCAGGGCGAAAATCATGCCCCCATTCAGAAATACAATGAGCTTCATCTATAGCAAAGAAGGAGATTTCAACCGACGTTAAGAAATCAATATTTTCTTGCTTCGTAAGTGATTCTGGTGCTACATATAGCATTTTTGTCTTTCCTTCCTGTATATCCTTACGAACTTGCGTTATCTCTGTTTTTGTTAAGGACGAATTCAAAAAATGTGCGACATTATCATTTTCACTTATATTACGAATGGCGTCCACTTGATTTTTCATTAAAGCAATCAAAGGAGAAACAATAATTGCTGTTCCATCCATTATTAATGATGGAAGTTGATAACACATTGATTTACCACCGCCTGTTGGCATGATAACAAATGAATTTCTACCTTCAAGTAAATTTTGAATTATGCTTTCTTGCAGACCTTTAAATACTTCAAAACCGAAATATTTTCTTAAAGCTGATTTTAAATCAACTTGTTCTTTATTAATTGTATTATTCACGATAAATTCTTCCATATCAGAAAAACAAAAATTAGTAATGTTATTCTGTTAAATTTAGTAATAAAAACGAGAGTACAAATGAAAAAAGATTATTAAATACAAGATTTTAATTTCTTCAGATTGACTTTTACCCATTAATTGCAACGACTTCTTTCACTTCTGGCAAGTGATTTTTCAATAAATTTTCGATTCCACCTTTTAGTGTAGCAGTTGAAGAAGGACAGCCTGCGCAAGAACCTTTTAATTGAACAGTTACTTTACCGTCTTCAAAACCAAGGAAATCAATGGCCCCACCGTCATTTTCTACAGCTGGTCGAACGTATTGATCCAATAAGGCTTTGATTGGATCATCAAAATCGCTTGCATTAAACTCTATTTTTTCACCAGCAGATTCAGAGTCTAAAACTTTAGGTTGTGGCATTTGAATTAAAACATCTTTTCCCGCTCCAATCCATTCCTTAATAAATTCTCTTAATTCCATTGTTATGAAATCCCATGGAACATTATCTGTTTTTGTAATTGTGATAAAATTTGCGGCGATGAAAACATTTTTAACAAATGGGAAATCGAACAATGATTCTGCTAATGGCGAAAAACCTTTAGCATCCTTCCGTGAAACAAATTCAACGGAATCGCCCGAAATAAGTAGGTATTTATTTGCAACGAATTTCATCGTTGTAGGATTAGGTGTCATTTCTGTATAAACAGTAACTGGAACGTTCATTTTTATTTTTTAATCAAATTTAGTAAGAATGTTTCTTTAAAAAGCTAACTTAAGCTAATGAATCAATATTTAATACTTTTTAGGATGTAAAAACTGACCTAAGCTAAGTGAGATTCATTCAATAAATCCAAAACTGTTTTAACAGGACTGAATGTTTCATTTGGCACTTCTATAAATATTGTATTCCAATATGCCATCGAACCATTCCACAAGCCCGGTAATTCGATGAAACGAACTTCTTTTCCTTTTTGCTTTTTTGAAACCACAAAATATTTTGAATCATCACAAAATTCAATTATATCTAATTTGTTACCATTCAAATTTGTAGTACTCAAAACCATCATAACAGGATTAAAATGTGTGCTTTGAACCATCTGTTTATACTGTTCAGGATTGTTTGAAATTTGAGCTTTTTCAACGATTTGCTTTCTAATAATGCCATTTTCTTCCACATGAAATGGACCTCCACCTGGCTGACCTTCATTTCTCACCATCCCGCAAATACGAATTGGTCTATTTATAAGTTCTTTTAATTCTTCTATACTTTTTATTGATTCTATCTCGGACTGTGAAAAAACTTGATACTTTTCATTGATTTCATTCAATTTATTAAAATCTGGATTAGAATTTAATTTTGAAAGTTCTGATTTAAATTCCAAAAGTAAGGCTCCAATTGCACTCCAAACTTTAATTGATTCTTTTGATTTAGTGTAATGCTGAACGTTATCAATGTTTTTTACGAAAATTAATTCGCTGTTGATTTCTTGTAAATTGTGAAGCAAGGCACCATGACCTGCAGGTCTTCTTAAAGGTTGACCTTCCTCATTTTCTATTAAATTTCCGTCTAAATCAAAAACATAAGAATCAGTTTCTTGATTTTGTTCAGAATAAGTAACATTAAAGTTAGCCCCTGTTAAACCTTCAATTTGAGTTATCGACCCTTTGAATAAGTCTTCAAACTTTCGTTGAATAGTAAAATGAAAATGTAGATGATTAACTCCCAATAAATTCGCTTGAACAATGTGTTCTTGAATCGGATTTAACACAAAAGGTTCTTGGACATGAAAAGGAATTAATCCTTTGGGTAATTCACCAAAACCCATCCCCTCTTTTTGAAGTAAAAATGTAGCGAATTCTTCTAAAGAAATTTCAAAATTTAATAGTTTTGATTGCAGTTCTTTGGGCAAATGTCTGAAAAAAGCAAACTTTTGAATTCGGTTTAAAAACCGTTCAACCAAACTTCTATTTTCATTTGTTGGATTACTTAAAAAATCAAATAAAAATTCAAACATTCTAGAACCAGAACCAGATGCGGGTACAAAAATTCCTATTTTACAACTCAATTCTTTAAACGAAGAATTGTAATAATTCCAGTCATTCTCCGACAATTTAAGGATTCCATTACCTATTTTACAAGGTGAAATTAAATTTAATTTTGGATTTGGTTGGCTAACCTTCTCTCTTTGAGAATTAATTTGTTGCTCATTAGTTGTAGCAGTCATAAATAATTTAATCTAAAAGCGTTTCTTTGTGCTGTGAATATAGTTTTCGAATATATAAAATATAAATGGAACGCAAAGGGAAGGCATGGAATTCATTCACCTTTTATTTACGATTTAGTTGATAGAGTATTCAAAATTGATTTTTCAACATCAAATTTAGCGCTTCTTAATACTACTTTTAAAAAATTAAAAAACAATAAGAAAGTCATAACCATTAAGGATTTTGGAGCTGGATCACATAAATTAGGAAACCAACGTTCAATTCAACAAATTTTCAAAATAAGTTCAAGCAAAGGACATTATGGAAGGATTCTATTTCAATTAAGTAATTATTTTCAACCGAAAAAAATTTTAGAATTTGGAACTTCACTTGGAATTGGAACTTTACATTTTCATTTAGGAAATCCAACAATTCAAATTACAACCGTTGAAGCTTGCCCTGAAACCTTAAGTTTTACGCAAGATTTTCTTAAGGATAAAGTTTCAAATGTCAATTTTATTGAATCCACTTTTCGTGATTTTTTAAATCAAATTTCAAGTGAGAAATATGACTTAATTTTTGTCGATGGACACCATGATGGTAAAGCAACTATCGAGTACATGCAAAAATTGGAAAAACATTCACACAATGAAACGATTTTTATTCTTGACGATATTCGCTGGAGTGATGATATGTTTAAAGCTTGGAATTCACTTAAAAACTCGAATAATTACAATGTATCGATTGATTTATTTCGAATGGGAATTTTGATTCCTAGAAAACAACAAGTGAAAGAGCATTTCGTATTAAAAGGAAGATGAAATTCTTAATAAGTAGCAAAAAGTAAATCTAAAATTTCTGGTTGGTCGCTAATTGGTTTTATTGGACTTGAAATTGTCATTTTATCTTCTTCGACTTTTCCAAATGATACGTTAAAAAACTCCGTATTTGCAGAAGTCAAATTCATGGTAGAACCTGTAGCAATTTCAATATCCATACTCGCAACAGCATCTGATACCATATCTTCTTGGTCAGTAACATACAATTTATTTGGCGCTTCTAATGAAGCTATTGATATAGGCTTTTCTGCAAGTGAATTTAAATTTTCAGCAATACTTGGAATTGGAGCAACGATTTCTTTCGGCTGGTTTTCTTCTTTTACTTTTTGTTTTTTAATAAGTGGTTTATCTTTTTTAGCTTGAATTGGAGCGTTTGGTGTTGAAATTCCATTTGTTAGAAAATAGCCAATTCCAAGAAGAAAAACTAAACCAAAAGCTAATTGAAAGCCAGGTTGCAAAACAATTGGTCTTAAAGCTGGAAAAAAGAAATTCTTCCAATTAAACGAAGGTTGATTGCTATGAACTTGCACAAAAAGTTCATCTAATTCTTTTTTGCGAGTTGATTGTTCTTTTTCGTACGCTTCCTTATACGATTGAACACCAACAAATAAATGCTGTAAATCCAAAAACTCTTCTTCCGTAGAAAACCAATCTTTCATTTCTTCTCTTTGCGCTTGCGATAGCCCGTGAAAAGACGTTTTACGAATGATTTCGATTTGATACTCTTCCATTATTAATAATTTAAAACTGGATTATATACTTTTAATTTTTCTGCCAAAAATTTGGTCGCATAAAACAAACGCGATTTAACTGTACCTTCATTGATTTCCATTACTTCTGCAATTTCTTTCATTGAAAGTCCTTCAAGGTGCCTTAATGCAAAAACTTCCCGGTGTTTTTCGTCCATTTTTGCTAAATTATCTTCAAACGCTGCTTGAAACTGAATATCTTGAACTTCAGACAAAACATTTGTACTCGAAGAAATACTGCGATAATCTTCAACACCAGTAGTTGTATTTTTGCGCACTGCTTGTTTTTTATATTCGTTTTTACACATATTACTGGCAACTGAAAAAAGCCATGTTCGAAAAGATCGGTTGGAATCAAAATAATCTGGATTTTTAATGATTTTAGAAAAAATATCATGAACCATATCCTCCGCTTTTTCTCTATCTCCCCAAAGCATATTTTTAAAATACCCTAAAAGCTGCCCATAAAACCGTTTATATAATTCATCAAAAGCGCGTTGATCACCTTTTGATAAGGCTTTCATCAACTCTTCGTCCGTAAAGGAATTATATTTCGGTTTAAATAATTGCATTAATATTTCTTTTTCAAGCTACTTGATTTACCTGATTTATTGCTCACTTTTTCGATATCCATTTCTATTTTCTCCAAATTATTTAAGTCATTCTGCTGTTTATAATGATTTTTCAAATAAAGCAACATCGGTAAATAATTCCCAGCATAGGCATTACTTAAACTGGTTTGATAAACATTTAATACCTTTTTATTCAATTTAATATACCATAAATCTTCCAATTGAAAGCTACTTGCAATATTCGTACTTTCACGATACTCAAAAATCAAACCACAAGGATATAAATTAGCTTGAATAGGAATTAAATATTCTTTGGGTAAAGTCATCGAAATAGCAATTTTTTTATCTGCATTCAACTCACAAAAAGATTTCAAGTAACTGACATTAACTTCCTTTTGAACAGGAACATCGTAACCTTTTGTTTTTAACACATCACGATAAGACTGACTTTGCATAAAGTCCAAAGAAATAACATTTATTTCAGTTTGTTGATTTTTGTTAAATTGATTTTGATAAGCTCCGTAACTATCGTTAAATCCGTGGGTAATCAATGTCGAATTTCCTTCTGCTGATTTAAGAACATCTGAAGTATAATCAATTGTTTCTGCTTGAATTATTTGTTTAAATTCCAATTGATTTAAATATTTCTTTGCATTCAGAGTATCACCAATTACCATAGAATTTGCAGCGGATAGTTTTAGCACCTCCACATTTCCTGGTTGTTGAAGTTCTGCCGTTTTCAAGTACTTTTCTCGACCTACGTCATAATTTCCAGACGAATAATTAAATAAGTTGTATTCAAATGAGTTGGGATCAATTTCTTGTAATTCTTCGACTTTTTCATCTAAAGTTTGTTGCATTTGTGGAGTTGGGGAACGTTGTATTTTTTGAGTACTTGACTGAGTTTTTGTTTTGGAAAATTCACTTGAAATAATGACCTTTTGATTCAATGTTTCTTTTGAAGCTGAAGATTTATTATAGGAATCTGAGGTGATTTTCGTTTTTTCTTTCTTTTCAGTATTAAACTTTACATTTCTTTCCAACGACTTATCGGAATCTAATTGGGTCGAATCCATCAACTCTTTTTTAATCGAATTATTTTTGGTTGAAATCGTCTCTGAATTTAAAACGGCAGGTGCATTAAAGTTAATTCCGCTGTTGGAATTTGAGTTTGAATTAATAGTAGTGTTTTCTGGAATCTGACTTGCGCAAGACCAAACTGTAGAAAGCAATAGAATGAGTAAATAGAATTTCATTTTTTCATTATTTTGTATCGTTTACAACTTCGTTTAGTTTTGGTTCAAAATAAATATCTTTTTCATGAAATTTAAGTAAAGTTAGTTCTAATCATCAATAAAATTTAGCTTTGTACGTTCAGTTAATTATGATAAAACGATTTTTAGTTACTTCCCTCCTAGCCTTTTTGTTTTTGTTGACATTTACAAATTGTGGAAAGAAACAATTTTTATCCAAAAAGAATCTTTCTTTTTCTTTAGACACTGTAGTTTTTGATACGGTTTTCACTACAATCGGTTCAACTACAAAGCAATTCAAAATCTACAATAACGAAAATCGAACAGTAAATATTGAAGAAATTGAACTCGTTGGCGGTGAAAGTTCTCCTTTTAGAATGAATGTTGATGGCTTAAAGGGTACAAAAATTACGGATATTGATTTAGAAGGAAAAGATTCACTTTTTGTCTTTGTGGAGGTTACGCTAAATGTGAATGCTCAAAATTTGCCAATGATTGTTGAGGATTCGATTCGATTTCGGACAAACGGCGTAGATCAATATGTGAAAATCGCTGTTTGGGGACAAGATGCTTATTTTCACTACAAAGATTTAAACGAAGGAATTTGGCCAAATGATAAACCGCACGTTGTTTATGGCTATGCCGCCGTTGATTCTGCAAAAACCTTAACAATTCCAGCTGGAACGCAAGTTCATATGCACAAAAATGCAATTTTCTATGTCTATAAATCCACTTTAAACATTCAAGGAACACTTGGAAATGAAGTTGTTTTTCAAGGTGATCGATTAGAAGCTGATTACGATGATGTTGCAGGACAATACTACGGTATTTACTTTCAACAGGCGAAACCTAGCACAATTGATTATGCCATTATAAAAAATGGGACGGCTGGAATTCACTTGTTCTCTGAAAATGCTGACAATACTGGATATACGCTTACCTTGACCAATTCAATCATTCAAAATCAAGCACGATACGGTGTTTTTATTTACTCTGGAGCAAAGGTGAAGGCTGAAAATTGTATTATTTCCAAATCAGGAACACACGCTTTACTCGTGCTTGAAGGAGGCGATTTTAATTTTAATCATTGTAATTTGTTAGGTTATGGAAGTTCAACTTCTCCTGCTGTTGGAATCAGTAACTATTATGAAAATGGATTTACAAATGTTACAACAGTCGGTTCTATAAATGAAGGAACGATGACCAATTGTATTTTAACGGGGAATTTGGAAACTGAATTGGCAATAGATACTTTGATTTTGGCTGGAGTAACCTTAAATTTTAACTTTCAAAATTGCCTTATAAAATCGAAGGAAATTCAAACAGA
>CAMDGP010000100.1 GCA_945897765.1 Chitinophaga pinensis | reverse complement strand
TATTTGCCCGAAAAATCGCAACAGAAATTTGTTGATTTAATGTCCACTAGTTTTACGAAAGTAGAGATTTTTGAAGAGGGAGCATGGACAAAAACGTGGTACATCGGTCCAGCAGCACAAGATCATTTGGGGCAAATTATGTTATTAGAAACAGCTACCGATGGTAAAAGTGATTACCCCGTAATGATGAGTGTTTCAGGAATGTACGGTGTGATTGAACCACGCTTTTTTGCTGACCCACGAAAATGGATTTGCACCAATATTTTTAGTCTTGATATGGACGAAATTGCCTCAGTTGATGTGAAATACCCGAAGGAAAAACATAGAAGCTTTGCGATTCAACAAAACGGAAGTCGTTTCAAAGTGACGCAAAATGGCAAGAAACTTTCTGCTATTGATACTTCCAATGTGTTTAGATATTTACAAAGCTATCGTAAAATACATTTCGATAATGCCAACTATGAATTGAAAACAAATCAAATGGATAGTATGAAAAAAACAACTCCTTTTTGTGTTTTAACAGTTAAGGAGACAAAAGGAAAAGTGCATAAACTACGAATGTTTAAAATACCAACTCAAGAGCCGCAACGCAACGAATTTGGTGACTTAGAAAATATGGATATGAACAAGTTTTGGTGTCAGTTGCCTAGTGGTGAATTAGTTAAATGTCAATATTTCACATTTAATCCATTGATTTTAGGACACGTTTATTTTCCAGCTATGGAGGAATCATTTCCTAAAGTCAAGTAACAAATGAAGCATTTGATAGTATTATTTTTATTTTCAACATTGCTATTTTTTCAAGCAACAGCGAAAAAAGAAATTAATATACTATTTATTGGCAACAGCTATACTTACCGTAATCATATGCCAAAAATCTTTGAAAAATTGGCAAGGTTAAATGGTAAATCTTTACACGTTTACACCAACACGAAAGGAATGACTTCCTTTTACAGACATTCAAAAAGACAGAATTTGTACAAAGCAATTGCTTGGAAAAAATGGGATTACGTCATTTTACAAGGTTCAAGTCGCGATATGATTAAAGACTCCGTTACGTTTAAAACAAAAACGATTCCTGGACTTGAGAAGCTAATTGGAGCAGTAAATTCAAATTCCAAACAGACAAAAATTCTGTTTTTTATGACTTGGGCCTATCAAAAAGGATATGGGAAAAGCACCTATTTTGAAATGACGAAAAACGTGAAAAATGGCTACGAATTCTTAAGCACTAATTACAATATTCCGGTTGTACCAGTTGGATTAGCTTGGAAAGTAGTGCGAGTGACCGAAAAGAAAAGCAAACTGTATCATCGCGATGGTGCTCACCCAAGTTTACAAGGTTCCTATCTTGTTGCTTCTTGTTTTTATGTATCGATTTTCAAAGAACGCATCAAAAAACACTTGAATTTATTCGATCGTTCAATTCATAATAAAATCGGAAAGACATCCTTTGCGACGGTTAAAAGCTATAAATATTCTCCTTTGAATTTCGAAAAACAAGATTTGTTAGTGAATTGAAGCGTTATTACATCTTAACCGTAAAGAAATCAAAAGATGGTACTTTCATTTTTTTCAAATAATTAAAAAGAATCAATTTTCAATTTAAGTCAGATTCCTTAACTTTGTTTCAAATCAATTGAATTATGCAAACGATAACACTAAGAATCAACGAAAATTCCAAAATGGGAAAAGTTATCCTTGACTTGATAAAAATCACCGCTGCAGATAAAAAAGGTGTAGAAGTCGTTCGTACATTTAACGCTGAAACAATCAAAGCGATTGAAGATGTTGAAGCGGGAAGAACGGAAAAAATCAGTATAGAGGAGTTTAGAAATCAATTGTATAAGTAAAAATGTACAGTTTAAATCAAACAACCAAATTTAAAAAAGATCTAAAAATTGCGAGAAAACGCGGTTTAAAAATGGAACTTTTAGATGATGTTGTTACTACCATTTTAGCAACAGGTAAGCTACCACCTAAATTCAAACCCCATATTCTTAAAGGTAATTACAAAGGTCTCTGGGAATGTCACATTCAACCTGACTGGCTTTTGATTTGGAAACAGGATGAAGAAATCAAATTAATCTCACTCACAAGAACGGGCAGTCATTCAGATTTGTTCTAAAAACTTAATTCATTTCCATTTAAAAATTAAATATTTCTTTTGTGGAATGATTCTTGAAATAACAATACAAAATCGATAGAAATGGAATTGAAATTTGAAAATGTTGTACCAGAACCTTTCGCTAATTTGAACTTCGATTCCACCAATTTTTGGGGAAATTCTTGGAAACTAACAAAAGGTGAACGCGTACTTTTGAATGCCTCGAGTGGAAAAGGAAAAACAACTTTTACCCATTTCACTTATGGATTACGCACAGATTTCAAGGGAACTATTTCATTTGATAATCAATCGATAAAGGATTTCTCAATTGAAAAATGGACTGAAATTCGTCAGCGAAAATTGGCTGTCATTTTTCAAGATTTGCAACTTTTCTCACAACTTTCTGTCGAAGATAATCTTCAATTAAAGGCATCATTAACTGGAAATTTCGACAGCGAAAAAGCGAAATACTATCTTGATTTTGTAGGTTTAGCAGACAAATGGAGTCAAAAATGCGCCATTCTTTCAATGGGACAATTGCAACGCGTTGCTATAATTCGAGCGCTTTTACAACCTTTTGAGTGGATTATTTTAGATGAACCTTTCTCCCATTTAGATATTGAAAATGCTTCAAAATGTATGCAGTTAATCAATGAAAGATGTGATGAATTGAAGGCAGGATTTATCTTGACAACTTTAAATTCAACCGACGCCGTTTCATTTAACAGAGAAATAAAACTTTAAGAAATGATCCGAAAACTATTATTCAACCATCAAGATAAAAAGCAATTATATATTGCTCTGCTTGGCGTTTTTATTGGAATAACTTTTCTCGTAACATCGGTTCATTACTTGCTTCGCGTAAGTGAATTTGGAAAAGATACAGAGATTATTGGCGCAAATATTTTAGTAATTCAACGAAAAGTTACTAGTTCAAGTACACTGAATTTAACCAAAACAGACTTTGAGTTAGAAGAAATTGAGCAAATGAAAAAAGAACCTTTCATCGAAGATGTGCAAGCTGTGGTGAGTAACAATTTTCGTGTTTGGTTAGAACTCAATGAAAAAAGAATTCCACCATTTAAAACGGATGTTTTCATTCAAGCGGTTGACAAAAAATTCTTAGACGTCAAATCGGATAAATGGAAATGGAAAGAAGGCGATAGTTTTGTGCCAATCATTATGCCGCGCGATTTTATTGTCATGTTGAACACTTTTATGAGTGCAAGTGGCATTCCGCAGATTTCTGATGAACTAGCATTACAAATAAAATTTAAGTTACGAATCTCCAATGGAAATAAACAAGAATGGGTAGATTCCAAAATTATTGGTTTCACGAATGAAATTCCAGCGCTATTAGTTCCTGAAGAATTTATGGATTATGCAAATTCGAATTTTTCAGATGGCTCAGAAGCAAAAATCACACAAGTAATGATTGCTGGAAAAGAAGGTGAATTTGGAAAGCTAGAAGCATACATGGACGAACATGGCTTAGAATCAAGAAATTCGCAAGTTGTTGTCAGTCGTTTAAAAAGTATTGTCGGAACGCTTTTCGGAGTTATTTCAGGAATTTCAGTTATAACTGTTTTACTTTCTGGCTTAGTTTTAATTCAATATTTACAGCTTTTAATGACACACAATAAATATGAAATCCGAACATTACTTCGTTTAGGATACGCCCCAAAAGGACTAATTAATGCGTTTTTTTGGTATTTCCTTAAGCTTTTTGTAATCATTGCTTCGTTGGGATTCCTTTCTTTCGTGGGCTTAAAGTTTATAATTGATGAAATTTTTAAAACTGGGGGTATTTACCTTAACGAATCAATTTCTTTGATTTCTGTTATTACACTTATCATCAGTTTGCTCATTTTTGCCATTTCAAGCTTAATTACCGCAAACAAAGGCGTGCTCTCGCTTCACAATAAATAAGTGGTTAAAGAAATGTTAATTTTTTTGTTTTCTGTTAAATTTCAATCAAATTCGTATCAACTAAACACATTTAATCCCATGAAAATTCAATTAAATAAAGTTCTTTTCATAGTACTTACTTGCATTACTCTAAGTGCTACAAGTCAGAAAATCAGAATTAAAGTAAACGCTCAGAAAGATACTACCGTTTATTTGATCAAGTACTTTGGGCAAAAATTATTCTATGCCGACACAGCTGAAATGAAAGGTGGAGAAGTGGTGTTTGATGGAAAGAAACAACAACCTGGAATCGTTGGATTATACTTGCCAGGACAGCGTTACTTTGAATTTGTTTACAATAATGAAGACGTTCAATTAGAAACAACAGGTCCTGATTTCATGGCAACGATGAAAGTGAAAAAATCAGCAGAAAACACGGTTTTTATTCCTTATGTCAACTTTATTAGTGGAAAAAAATCGAACATCAATAAACTTGCAGAAGAACGAAGCAAACTAAAAAATCAAGATTCAAAAGACCCAGAATACAAAAGATTATCCGACCAAATCGATGGAATAAATACTGAAGTTGAGGACTACCAAAAATTATTAATCAACAACAACCAAGGTAAATTGGTTGCGAAAATCGTAAAGATGTCTATGGAAATTGATATACCTGAGCCACCTAAAAACGATAAAGGAATTGTGACTGATTCAAGTTTTAAATACAAATTTTACAAAAAACATTATTGGGACAATGTTGATTTAAAAGATGATGCTTTAGTGAATAATCCAGTTTTCCACAATAAAATGGAATATTACTTCGGTAAAAACATGATTATCCAACATTGGGATACGGTTATTGCTCATGCTTTTGACTTCTGCGATCGTTTAAATCCTAAATCTAAAATGTTTGAATACGTTGTTGGATGGGTAGCTTCTACTTATGGAAAAAGCGAAATTAT
Organism: Chitinophaga pinensis; assembly: GCA_945897765.1. Taxonomy (GTDB): domain Bacteria; phylum Bacteroidota; class Bacteroidia; order Flavobacteriales_D; family Crocinitomicaceae; genus UBA952. The sequence goes on along the minus strand of CAMDGP010000100.1, from coordinate 2,770 downwards.
GGGAATGGATAAAGTATACTTGTATATGCTTGATCGCTATTTCTGCACAAAAAATACTGAAGGAAAATATCCAGCTTTTTGGGTTGATGAAGCTAAGATTCCTGAGTTATGCGACAACTTGAAAAATAAATTGAACGTGGTGATGGGAGTTCGTCCTCCAAACTTGATTTTGAGAGATACAACAGATGTTACTTATCGTGATTTCTATAGTTTAAAATCAGAATATACTATCCTTTATTTCTGGGATCCAGAGTGCGGACATTGTAAAAAAACGACTCAAAAATTAGGACGATTGTATGAAGAAAAATTGAAAGCTAGAAACGTTGAAGTTTTCGCAATCGGAAAAGCAACTGGAAAAGATTTTGAGAGCTGGAAAAAGTTCATCAGAGATAACAATTTGAAATTTATCAATGTTGCTGTAACTGAAAAACTTTTTGAAATAGCAAAAAAAGAACCAGAAAAATTAGTGCCAATGTACCCTGGAGAAAAAGGAAAACCTACAACTTTAGAATCATTGAACTATCAAACAACGTACGATATTTTCTCGAATCCAGTTGTTTACATTTTAGACAAAGACAAAAAAATAATTGCAAAAAGAGTTTCTATTTCTCAAATCGAGGATATTTTAGATCGCTTGCAAAATAAAACAGATGCACCAAAATTATTTCCTCCAGATCCTGAGGAAGACGAACAGATGCAAAAGAAAGAGTAATTTCGCAGCATGATACAACAACTGCAATCACTTTTAGAAAATAATAATTCCATTTTAATTACAACACATAAATCTCCCGATGGTGACGCTATCGGGAGTTCTGTTGCTTGGTACGAATTCGTTAAAAATTTAGGTAAGAGAGCCTTAATCATCATCCCTGATGAACCTTCCGCTTCTCTCCTACCCTTTTTGTCAGATGTCGATTATTTGATTTATGACAAAAATGAAGAACAAGCTAATTCATTGCTAAACGAATTTCCTTTACTTTTCTGTTTAGATTATAACGGTAAAAGTCGTGTTGGTAAAAACATGGAAGGAATTTTCGACTTGTTTTCAGGCACGAAAGTAATGATTGACCATCACCCAAACCCAGAAGACTTTTGTGAATTAACAATTTCAAGACCAACGGTTTGTTCAACAGCGCAATTGATTTTTGATTGTATTTCAGAATTAGAATTAATCGACAAATTAAACATTCCAGCTGGAAATGGAATCTATCTTGGTATTTTAACCGATACAGGTTCATTTCGCTTCCCATCTGTTGATAAACACACTCATTTAGCACTTGCAAAATTGTTAGAGATTGGTGTGGAACATTACAAAATCCATGAGTCAATTTATGATGTCAATACGATGGATCGCTTGCGTTTACGTGGTTATGCGATTGCAGAAAAACTAGAAATCATTCCAAATCTTCCGATAGGAATTATTTCGCTTTCATTGGATGAGTTGAACAGGTTTAACTATCAAAAAGGCGACACAGAAGGCCTAGTGAATGTGATTTTATCCATTGAAGGAATGTCGATTGCAGCACTTTTTATGGAACATAAAGAAGGAATAAAAATTTCATTTCGTTCGAAAGGTAATTACTTTGTCAATGAATTCGCAGCCAAACATTTTGAAGGAGGTGGACACAAATATGCCGCAGGTGGTTTTAGTTCAGAATCATTAAATGTAACTTTATCTAGGTTCAAATCGTTAGTAGAGGAATTAATTCCATGAAAATAACAGTTGTTTCTTTACTGATTTTATCTAGCTTGCTACTTAGCGCTTGCCGTGGCGAGAAAAAAAAAGTTGAAAAACGTGAATGGAGCGACAATCATTCGGTTGATTATAACCAAGAAATTAACGAACGCGAGCAAATTCAAATAAAACTATTTCTTGCGCACTATTCGTATTTAAAAATGACTTTAGCAGAGTCTGGTTTGCGTTACATGATTTACAAACAAGGCCCAGCTGGAGAATTAGCGAAATCAGGACAAACTGCAGGTATTCGTGTGAAAGTTGAAACGCTTGACGGAATAGTGAGATACGAAACTGAAGCCGATAAAACTGAATCCTTTGCGATTGATAAAAGCGAGAAAGAATCAGGAATTCACGAAGCATTGAAATACATGAAAGTTGGAGACCGAGCAAAACTTATTTTACCGAGCTACTTAGGACATGGATTACTAGGAGATCGACAAACAATTCCGCCACAAGCAATTTTATTAATTGATATAGAACTCATAAGCTTAAAATGAAACAACTTCTCACCCTTACTTTGATTTTTACTTTTGCACTGTTTTCATGCGATGACCCTAAAAAAAGCAACCTTAAATCAGCAAAAAACAAGAAAAATTCTGTGAAAACTGAACTAAAAACTCAAAAAGTTGACACCAGTTTTACAGCTGCAAAAAGCAATTTAAAAAACTTTGAAAAAGGCAAAATTGAACGCACTAAAAGTTTAGATAACGGCATTATCATTAAATGGATGGTCAAAGGAAATGGTCAAAAAATCAAAAAAGGAGATATGGTGTTGATTGAATATCGTTTAGCCCTTCCCGATGGAAAAATCGTTGATGGAAACAATAAGTTAAACCTTCCTGCCATTCCTTTTATTGTAGGCTTCAACATGCAAACACCAGGTTGGGATTATGCTTTCAAAGAACTAAATATCGGAGATTTTGCCAAAATTGAAATTCCCGCAGCGTTAGCACTTGGTAAAAAAAGTATTAAAGGTGTTATTCCACCGGATTCTCCAAACTGGCTTTTTGCAAAATTATATGCCATTGTTAC
>CAMDGP010000099.1 GCA_945897765.1 Chitinophaga pinensis | reverse complement strand
ACTGATTCATCCAAGGCATTCATCACTGTGAAAAACCCTTCTAAATCTTTCTTTTTTAGTTTGCTTGTAAGTTTTTCATTAAATTCCAAAATGAACTGTTTTACCATTTTTCGCTTTTGAACACCTAATTCGGTTAAAAAAACCAAAGTAATTCGTTTATCTTTTTCTGAGCTTGAACGGCGAATTAAGCCATCAACTTCCATTGCATTAATAGTGCGCGAAAGTGAAGTTGCTTCCATTCCCATTTTCGGACCTAATTGCGTGCTCGGCGTTCCTTCCTTTTCAACCATCATTAAGATAAAACCATAAGACATCGTCATGCCTTCAACAGCGGCCATCTGATTGTACATTCGCGAAATTCGATGCCACGAATGACGAATGATGAAATCTATTAAATCGGATTTATTGCTGTTCATTTTTCACACTAAAAGTAATAAAAATAATTATGCGTGCATACTATTTTTCGAAAAAGTAAAGAATGATTCACTTCTTTGGGGTAAAAGGTTGCTTTCGAGAGCCTCAGTCAACTGTTGAAGTCATTCCTCGTTCTTTCATTCTTCCTTCTCTCATTCCCTCAAAAAACAACCCCAACCACAATCTTCGGAACTATATTCCTTTTCCAATCTGGGTTCGCATAATAACCAAAACGTGTAAACCCACCCAAACCGATGCTTGTATTTCCGGAAACTAAAATTCCATTTAAAAACAATCCGGCTTCATGTAAACCTTTGTCCATCGAGCGAAAAGCCAAGCTGTGCGCTTCTTTATTCTGAAATTCGCCAATTCCGTAAGCATAATGTAAACCTAGTTGTGGCTCGTTCCATTTGGCTTTTGTGTGTTTGGAATTGAAAATGAAACGTGTGAAAATGGCAGCCGCTTTTTTGTGATAAAACTCGTTTGCATCAACGGTTTCAAAGGTATTTGGGACAGAAATTGACCAATTCGCTCGGGTAGCTGAAACCAATTGATGAAAGAAAAGTGGTGCATTTCCATCACTAATTCCTGTTTTGAGTGACCAAGCTAACTTTCCAATTCCGATAATAGGAACCGTTTGTTGGATTTGAAAAATTATTCGGTAGTAGTCTAAATTACTTGAAAAATTTCCTATGTTCAGTTTCCATCCCTTGTCAACTTGGAGTTGCAATTTTGGAAATTTTGTTCCCATGGAAACACGTTGGTTACCCAAGATATTCACTTTTTCACGAATATTCCACGACCAAATGAGTGAAGTTTCGTTAGCAACAAAAGCATTTTGACCTTCAAATTGATAAGTGTTACCATAGAAAAGTCGTTGTGTATTTGCTTCGAATCGCAAGCCCATATTGGAACGAATATAAGTTTGAAAGGCAAATCCCATTTTTTCTTGGTTCACTTTGTTTTTAATAAAAAACTCACGTGCCAAATCATTGGTTAAAAAATTAGGATTTGCAATGGAGCGAATAGAACCAACTTCTGCAACATCATTTTGAATAAAAAGTTCGAGTTTTGTGCCCGTTCTTCGATGAAGAAAAAGGTGTGAATAAGCTCCGTATTTCCAAGCTTCATCGTTGGTTCCATACCCAAAGTAAGCTCCGAGAATTAATGGTTTTATTATTCGCTCAGAAGTTTCAATTCCTAAGCCCAAACGATATCCTTCGTAAGGATTATAGTTGATGATTCGTTTTAAATCCAAGTTGAATTTTTTGATTGGAATCTTACCAGAAGCCAGAACTTTTGCAAGTGACAAAAAGCGATCTAATTTTTGCGTTTTAACAATGCTATCTAAATTAGTATAGGTATTTTTCTCGCGCTCAGAAAGTTGATTGGTGCGTAATTCATTCCATTTAGTATCATTGGTTACTTCCGCATTTACAGCAGTTTCAGTTGATACATTATTGAACTTTTCTTTTTCCAATTCTTTTGGATTAAACTGAACTTTGTCGATGTACGTTGATCCTCTTCCAACGATATAGCTTTTGGGTTTTGTTATTTTTTCGCCACCGGCAACTACTGAAACAGTTCCTGATTCTACATCAGCAACGGCAGTATAAATTTCAATAGAAGTTGAAAGTTTAGAAGGAAACCATTTTGTGTTTTCTGTGAAAGCATATTCTTGAACAATTTCCAATGCCATTCCAGAAGTGTCCATCACATAAGGCTTTGCTGTTACTTTTTCAATAGCGAAACCGTTGGTGTTGATGTATAAACGCCCTGTTAAACCTTCAAAATTTTTCCCTTTTCGAGGACGATAAAAAACGGTGTAAGTGGTGTCTTTGGCATTGATTGTTGAATCTTCCAAAATGAAAAGATAACGATTCAATGAACCAAAAGCAATGGGATTAATGTATTGTTTACCAAGTACAGCAACTTGATTGTCATAAAAATGAAAGGATTGCATTTCTTGTGCAAAAGTTGAAAAAATCGGATCGGTGAAACCAGAAACTTTGTAGGCTTCAATTATTTCTTTCTCTTTATAGGGAGGTTCAAAATAATGTCGAGAAGCATTTTCAATCATAAAAAGATACTGCTTTCCGAAAAAATTACGCATTTTCAAAAGTGTTGTATCGCCTTTCTTTAACACTGAAGAATCCATCAATCGTTTACGTGTTTCTGGGTCAATATCAAAAATAAACTTGCTGTATTGATGACTAATAAAACCCTCATTTTCAAGTGGATGATTGAGTTTGCGATTTTCAATTGCTTTTTTAATAATGCGATTTGCAGGATTTTCGCCAGGTAAAACGGTTACTTCTTGAATGTTTTGAACTGCTGGACGAAGCGAAATTTGTGTATCTGACCAAGAATAGATTTTTAAGGTTGTATCGCGGTAAGTATTTGCTTTAACAGTAATTTCCTGATCACCAACACTCAATTGGAATTTTCCATCCATATCGGTGAGTAAAGGCTTATCAATCGAAGGAATTACCTTCGCAAAGGGCACTACTTCCTTTGAATACGTATCTAACACCTGGAATTGTTGCGAAAATGATAGCGAGTTAATTAATAAGAATAACAAAGAAGTAAATAGCTTAATAGTTTTCATCCAATGATTTGAGCTTATAAAAATAGCTGTTTTAAAAAAGAAAAAGGGATTTATAAAACTAAAAAAGGGTTGCTTCGATGAAACAACCCTTTTGAAATGATTAAAAGAATATTACAATGCCGCAGCATATTTAGCAGCAACCACATCCCAATTGATAACATTAAAAAATGCATTGATATAATCAGGACGACGATTTTGATAGTTTAAATAGTATGCGTGTTCCCAAACGTCTAATCCTAAGATTGCTGTTCCTTTGCAACCTTCACCCATCAATGGGTTATCTTGATTTGCTGTTGAACAAACTTCTAACTTTCCGTCAGTTACACACAACCAAGCCCAACCTGAACCAAAACGTGTTGTTGCAGCTTTCGCAAATTCATCTTTGAAAGCTTCATAAGAACCGAATGTTGAAGTAATTGCAGCGCCTAAATCACCTGTTGGTTCACCGCCAGCGTTTGGAGCCATAACTTCCCAGAATAAATTGTGATTCCAGAATCCACCACCATTGTTACGAACTGCCGGTTTATCTTTACACGCAAGTAAAATCTCTTCGATTGTTTTTCCTTCTAACTCTGTTCCTGCAATCGCATTGTTTAAATTAGTTGTGTAAGCTTGATGATGTTTAGAATGGTGAATTTCCATTGTTCTCGCATCAATATGTGGCTCTAATGCGTCGTATGCATAAGCTAATTTTGGTAATTCAAATGACATAATTTATGATTTTTTATTTTATTATTTGTAATGATTCAAAATTAGAAAAAAAAGGTATTGGAAACCCACAATACAAAAACTTCACAAAAAGTTTATGATAAATTGTAAGGAATGAGGCTGAAAATCAATTAGAAATTGAAAAAAAAATCTCCAAATTACTTCGGAGATTTCATATTTTTTTAACTTTTCTTATTCTACAGTTACTGATTTCGCTAAGTTTCTTGGTTGGTCAACATTACAACCTCTCATCAAAGCAATGTGATAAGAAAGTAATTGTAAAGGAATTGTTGCCAATAAAGGAACCAAATATTCGTGCGTTTCTGGAATTTCAATTACGTGATCAGCCATTTCTTTTACGTTCACATCGCCTTCTGTAACGATTGCAATGATTTTGCCTTTTCTAGCCTTTACTTCTTGTATATTAGAAACCACTTTTTCGTAAGAATTACCTTTTGTAGCAATAACAAAAACTGGCATATTTTCATCAATCAGTGCGATTGGTCCGTGTTTCATTTCAGCAGCAGGATAACCTTCGGCATGGATGTAAGAAATTTCTTTCAATTTCAATGCACCTTCTAAAGCTACAGGGAATGAACTTCCACGACCTAAATACAATGCATTTGGTGCGTCTGCATATTCAGCAGCAATTTTCTCAATGATTGAATTTGATTTTAATACTTCTTTCACTTTTTCAGGAATATCCTCTAATTCTGTCAACAAGGCATGGAATGCAGACTCGCTGATTGTTCCTTTTTTGTGCGCTAAAGAAAGTGCCATCATAGTTAGAACTGTAACTTGTGCAGTAAAAGCCTTTGTTGAGGCAACGCCAATTTCTGGACCAGCATGCGTGTAACAACCTGCATCTGTAATACGAGAAATAGAAGATCCAACAACATTACATACACCTAAAATGGTAGCTCCTTTTGATTTTGCCAATTCTAAAGCTGCTAATGTATCAGCTGTTTCACCTGATTGAGAAATAGCAATTACAACGTCATTCTCACTGATAATAGGGTTTCTGTATCTGAACTCACTTGCGTACTCAACTTCAACATTAATTCGAGCTAAGTCTTCGATTAAATATTCTCCAACCAATGCTGCGTGCCAAGAAGTACCGCAAGCAACAATGATTAAACGTTTTGCTTGAATCATTTTCGTTTCGTAATCCAACAAGCCGCGTAAAGCCACCCAACCCTCGTTTGAATTTAATCTTCCACGCAAACAATCTTGAATCGATCTTGGTTGCTCGTGAATTTCTTTTAACATAAAATGTTCATATCCGCCTTTTTCCAAAGCTTCTAATTCCATTTCCAATTTCTGAATGAAAGGTGTTTTTTCTTGATTACCAATATTGAAAATACGTAAACCTTCAATTAGATCTACAACAGCAATTTCTTCGTCATTTAAGTAAACAACACGTTTTGTATATTCAATGATTGGTGTTGCATCAGAAGCTAAGAAGAAATCTCCTTCATTTCCAATTCCAACTACCAATGGGCTACTTTTTCTGGCAGCCACTAATTGATTTGGATTATCTTTTGAAATTACAACAATTGCGTAAGCTCCTTCAACGTGATGAAGTGATCTTCTTACTGCTTCAGCAATTGAAAGATTATCATTTTTACGAATGTGGTCAATTAAATGAACTAAAACTTCAGTGTCTGTTTCACTCTGAAATGTAAAGCCGTAAGCAATTAACTTTTTCTTTAAGGTATCATAATTCTCAATAATTCCATTATGGATTACTGCGATTGATTCGTCATTCGAGAAATGAGGATGCGCATTGACATCGTTTGGTAAACCGTGAGTTGCCCAACGTGTGTGACCAATTGCTGCATGACCTTCTGTGTTATGCTCCATTGCATAAGCTTCTAAATTGGCAACTTTACCCGAGCGCTTAAACATGTTCAAAGCCTCTCCATTTAATACCGCTATCCCAGCGCTATCGTAACCTCTATACTCTAATCTTTTAAGTCCCTTCAACACAATAGGAAAGGCTTGTTTTTTTCCGATGTAAGCAACTATTCCACACATAATTTAGTAGGTTGTATATGTTAATATTAGTTTTGGCTTGGTTTTATTGGTTGTATTTTTTCCGTTAAAAATGATTCTTTCTGATGAATTTATGAAAAAACGTGGTGATATAACTACACCGTTGTTTTCTATTTCTTTGTTTACTAGTGCTTGAACATAAGTCCTAAGATTTACAGAGAATAATTTCTTTCCCTCATTAAATTCTCCAAGTATTCCTAGACTTGTGTAATTGATATCTGTTGACTTTAATTTTGTTGCAACTGAAACGCTCGATCCTGGTTTAAATCTATAGCCAGTTTGGTATTGAACTGGTAAACTTAAGTCTGCGCGGTGTACAATTAAATTTTTAGGCAGATTCTCAATGTCTTTAATTTTAACAATTGCACGGTGTTTAAATGCTTGTGCGTAAAATTCCGTCAATCCTTTTGTACTATCTTGAAGAACTAAATCAATGGGTTTTCCTATGTTAGAAATTTGCACATTGGTAAAATCTGCACAATCTGAATTGATCACAAAATCGAATGTTTTTTTGACACTACCTTGTTTAAAGTAGATGGTCATTTTCGATGCAGCATCGGTAATATTAAAATAGAATATTGCACCTTGACCTACTGATTGAGCTGGATTATTTGTTTTTACTTTAATTCCTTTGAAATAATTCAAAAAGTTTTCGTTGGTAACGAAAGTTGCACTTCCGCTCGTCGCTTCAACGATTAAATTCCGTGCGAAATTAGTATCAAGTGGAATTCTTAGCTGAGCATCAACAGTATCGGTTCCAATAACTGTTTTTGTTAATGGTTTTGGAGTAATGGTGCCCTTTCCAACAGCTACCAAATTCGAGCTTTTAGTATTTTTTGTAGTGAAGGAATAATAAGTTGAAGCTAAATTAAGCGTGTCATCTAATTCATAAACTTCAAAAGTCTGAGGAGATAAATCGCCGTAATAACCTACATATTTTAGAGCTAAAACAAACGAATCAATTTGAATTGTATTTGGATCGCCAAAATCTGGATTTAATCCGCCAAGTCTTACCTGTGAATAAAACGAAGCGTCAAATTCTCCAAATTTAGGGTCAATATAACTTCCAAGAACAACATTTGATGCATTATCAGTAATACTGCTGTCTTCTTCAATTGTATAAGTAATTAAGTCAAAAGTGTCAACTGTTGTTCCGTTCAAATAAGATTCGGAATCAATAACGTCTTTACCTAAGGTTCTGTTTTTTGTGCATGAAAAAAGTAACGCACTCACAAAAACTGTTACGAAAACGGGATATATGATTTTCATTTTTAAGAAGACTAAGCTAAAATACTTGCTTCAATTACTTTGTCAAAAAAGGCAGATAATTCCTTTCCTTGCTGTTCTTCAGATACATATTCTTGCTTCAAACATTCTGCTTGATCAAAAATAACACGTAATTCAGGAGCTAAATTTTCAACTGCAACATTTACACCATCACAATTTTCTACGATTACTTTTGTTATGTTCAAAAAGCTTGTATCTTTTAGTTTTTCAACGATTTCGGCAGGCATGTTGTCATGTTTTAATTTATCAAAAAAACGAGTATCCCAAGGCGCGTCAAAAGTATCGTTATAAAAACTGTAAACTACCTTTGTATCTTTGAAATGAGGGTCTTTATTAAAAACATGTTTAATGTACAAAGCCATTATTCCTGTTAACCAACCATGGCAATGAATCACATCTGGCTGCCAACCCAATTTTTTAACAGTTTCCAAAACACCGTGACAGAAAAACATTGCTCTTTCGTCATTATCCGCAAAAAACTGTCCTTTATCGTCTTGAACTGTAGTTTTTCTTTTGAAATAATCATCGTTATCGATAAAATAAACCTGCATTCTAGCCGAAGACACAGAAGCAACTTTAATTATTAGCGGATGATCTTGGTCATCAATACTAATATTCAAACCGGATAATCGAATTACCTCGTGCAATTGATGTCTACGCTCGTTTATTGCTCCGAAACGTGGAGTAAATACACGTATTTCTTTTCCCGCTTCTTGAACTACCTG
>CAMDGP010000098.1 GCA_945897765.1 Chitinophaga pinensis | reverse complement strand
GCAATAATTTCTTATGTTCTACCCGAAATTCGTCAGCGTTTTGAAAGCACTTCCAAAGAGGTAATTGTTCAGCATAACTTAGGAATTAATCTTCCAGGAATTCAATTTTCAGTTCCACAAATCGGCGAAAAGAAAAAGTTAATCGAACTTTCATTGCGAAATGTGAATTACTACCGCCTCGATAAATTAAAAAAAGAACATTTGAATTTAACCGAACGCGATCCAAATCGAGTTTTAAAACAAGTTCAATCGGACTTTAAATTGAATGAATTACCTATCCACATGGAATGTTTCGACAACTCGAATTTTCAAGGAACAAATGCTGTTTCAGCTTGTGTCGTATTCAAAAATGGTAAACCTGCTAAAAACGACTACCGACATTTTAATGTAAAAACAGTTGAAGGACCTGATGATTTTGCAACAATGCGCGAAGTTGTTTACAGAAGATATAAGCGCATGCTAGACGAAAACCAAACACTTCCGCAATTAATTATTATAGATGGTGGAAAAGGGCAACTAAGTGCGGCCATGGAAGCAATAACTGAACTTTCACTCCGCGGAAAAGTTGTAGTTGTTGGTATTGCCAAACGCCTTGAGGAAATCTTTTACCCTGGTGATCAATATCCCATTTATATTGATAAACGCTCCGAGAGTTTGAAGTTGATTCAATTTATGCGAAACGAAGCGCATCGATTTGGCATCACTCACCATCGAAATAAAAGAAGCAAAAATTCCATTCAATCTGAATTACTTGAAATCAAAGGAATTGGTGAGAAAACAATGCAAGAACTTTTCAAAGAGTTTAAAACAATTAAAGCAATGAAAGAAACGTCTTTGGAACAACTAGAAAAAAAAATAGGACGATCAAAAGCGACCATCCTATTTAATTTCTTTGCTGAAAATTAGTTTTCTATTTCACAACGAATTGCATCGTTTTTGACGAAGTACTTGTACCAATTGTCAAGAAATACATTCCTGCTGAAAGACTATTTGTATCAAACATTACCAAGTTAGATCCTTCGCTTGCTTTGAAAGAATGTTGTTGTGTAATTTTTCCACTTAAGTCAGAAATAACAAATTTCATATCTTCTTTTTTATCTAAACTGAATCTAAGGTTCAACTCATCTTCTGTTGGATTAGGAAATAATTCCAAAGAGTTAAAAGTATTCAATTCATCAACTCCAATAACTAAGTTATCAGAAGGAGAACCTTCGTATAAATTAATATCATCAAGATAGAAATTGTTTCCACCTTCACCTTCAAAACGGAATTTCATTCTAAAGTTTTCTGTGAAATAATTATTTGTAACATTAATCATGTGAACAGTTGTCCAATCACTTTGTTGAGTTGGTTTCCAAGTAGTTGAAGATGTTAAACTAGAAAGTTGAGTTCCACCAATTGTTTTTCTTTGCGCCCAATCTGTTCCACAATCAGCAGAGATAAACACTTTTAAATATTCATAATCGGCAGTAACTTTCTTTCTGTAAGCATATCTAAAACTTAATGTTACTGAACCGCTTGAAGGAACCACTGATAAATCTATTGGTGCAGAAATCAATTCGTCGATATTTGATGGTGCTTGACCAAAATTAACAATCTTAGCACATTGCGTTCCTGAATGAGCAGTTGTGTTTTCAATTGTGTAAGCATTATTGTTATTCGGGTTATAAACTTCCCAGTTTGTTAAATTGTCTAAAGTTGAATAACCTTCAAAACCTTCCCAATATGGAATTGTAGTTGATGCGGGTAAAATTCTTAAATAATTAGACTTTATTTCATTGTCGGTTGTTGTTCCATCAGTAGAAGTTAACTTAACTGTGTAAAGACCAGACAATGTAAAGTTCAATTGTGGATTTTGTGATGTCGCTGCTGAGCCAGAAACAAATGACCAACCAGTTGCAGGTGTTATTTCCCAATTCCAACCAGTCGCTGCATTGTAAGAATCATCTAATAATTGAACTTGTTCACCTGTACAGACTGTTTTTTTATCAGCAGTAAACTCTGCCTTACATAAAACTAAATTTCCTGTTGCTCCTGTTGCAGCTAAATTATTTGCCGTCCAAAGATTTGCTCTTCCTGTGCTTCCTACTAATAAAGCAGCACGCATTCTAGCAACTTGTCCTGCTGTGTACATTTTAGAGCAGTAAGAATAATCCATATAATTTTCAACATTATCACGGATATTGAATCCCCAATATGCGTCATCATCACTACATGTATTAGCATTCAAATTACAAGATGTTACACCAATACAAGTTGGTGTGTCTTCAACTTGGTCATCAGAACTACAAGAGGAAGCGTTTCCTGGATTGTTATTTGGCCCCCAAGTATGTGATAAATTTAACCAATGTCCTACTTCATGTGTTAAAGCACGACTTCCGTTTACTGAGCCAGTACCCAATGAACCAACATAATTATGCAATATCCAAATACCATTCGTCATTGCTGTTCCTGACCAAGAAGCTGGATTTGTTGTGTAACCTGCCGCACCTCCAATTTCTCCACAAATGAAAATATTCATGTATTTGTTGCCTGCCCAAGATCCGTTAAAAACGTCGTTGCCATTTCTAATTGCGGTTACTTGTGCATTTCCATCAGCACCATCATAAGATAGAGGTGACATTGTTCTGGTAATACCTTTAAAACATGCTCCATTTGGTGCTTTTGTCGCTAAAACAAATTCAATTTCGGAATCAAAAGGCATCCCTTGAAAATCAGCATGAACAGTTGCTGTGTCAGCATTTAACTTTCTAAAATCTCTGTTAAGAATAAAAAGTGCATCCATAATTTGTTCATCTGTAATATTTTCCACACCGTTTATATGCAAAACATGAAAAACGATTGGAATTTTGTAAACTATACCTTTCTGTACTGGTTTTTTAAGCAATTTTTGAAATTCAATTTCATCTTGCATTTTAGATTTTAAATACACCGGATTTTGCTCCAAAATTGCTTGTTTCTTGTGTTGATGACAGTATTCAACTTTCTCGCCATCTCTAGCATTTGTTGCATCAAAAGAAGGATTTTTTTGCGCGTTTAATTGCTGAAAAAGAGATAAAACAAAAACTGTAATCAGAAGTAAAAAATTATTTTTCATAATTTAATCTTGATTTTAAGGGTTAAAATGAGTTAAATAGTTGCCCTAAATTAAGCAAATATTTAATAAATGCTAATTCTTTCACAGGAAGATTTTAAAAAGCGGATAAATGGTAAGCGAATAATTAACTTTGCAAAATGAAATCAAAAAGAGCAGTTGAAACGTTAGCTATAACAACAAAAATCGTACTTCCAAACGATACGAATACACTTGGAAACCTATTCGGAGGTCAGCTTTTGGCTTGGATGGATGTCATTGCAAGTGTTTCTGCACACCGCCATAGCAAAAGAGTTGTTGTAACAGCCTCAGTAAATAATGTGTCTTTTCAAAAACCAATCAAACATGCTTCAATTATAACTTTAGAAGCAAAAGTTTCTCGTGCATTTAATTCATCAATGGAAATTTTTGTAGATGTTTTCGTGGAAGATCAAGTTACAGGTGTTCTTGAAAAAAGTAACGAAGCAATATATACATTTGTAGCGGTAGATCAAAATGGTGGACCGATTCAAGTTCCAGAATTGATACCAGAAACGGAACAAGAAAAAGAACGTTACGAAGGCGCATTGAGAAGAAAACAATTAAGTTTGATTCTTGCTGGAAAATTGAAAGCTACAGAAGCTACGGAATTGAAAAAATTGTTTTTGGGAGAGTAAAACCTATTAACTCTTTTCAATTTTTACTCAATAATAAAAAAGGGATTCATCACAGGATCCCTTTTTTGTTGTTACGTTTTTTTTACCTCTTAGTCGATAATAATTTTCATTTCTACGCGGCGGTTTTTCTTACGTCCTTCTGGAGTATTGTTGTCACCGATTGGTTTTGTTTCACCAAAATAAAGTGTAGATAATCTTGTTGCATCTACGCCTTTTGTAACTAAATATGCTTTCAGTGACTCAGCACGTTTTTTAGATAATACCATATTTTTATTATCATCGCCAACATTATCTGTATGACCAGCGATTTCTAATTTCCAAGTTGGTTTTTTCAAAAGTACTGTTGCCAAGTCATCCAACGAAGGTTTAGATTCATCTTTGATAATATCTTTCGCTGTTTCAAATTCAAGGTTATCGAATGCTGTATTCAACACTTCCATAATTTCTTGTTCAATCACTGGACAACCTTTGTTATCCTTCGGTCCTGGTGTATTAGGACAATCGTCATCTTTGTCTAATGTACCATCTTTATCAGTGTCAACTAAAGGACAACCTTTATTTGTTTTTGGTCCTACCAATGTTGGGCAATCATCTTCTTTATCTAACAAGCCATCACCATCTGTATCCGGCCAAGGACAACCATTATTTTCTTTCGGACCAGCCACTTCAGGACAAGCATCTAGGAAATCAAAAATCCCATCCGCATCTTTATCTGGACAACCTTGGTATTCTTTTGACCCAGGTACATCTGGACAAGCATCATCTATGTCTCTAATTCCATCACCATCTTTGTCTGGGCAACCTTGGAATTCTCTCGAACCAGCTATTTCTGGACAAGCGTCATCTATGTCTCTAATTCCATCACCATCTGTATCTGGACAACCTTTGAATTCTTTTAAGCCTGCAACTGTTGGACATTCATCCAAAGCATCTTTAATTCCGTCTTTATCGGTATCAGGACAACCTTTGAATTCTTTCATACCAGCAACTGTTGGACACTCATCGTCTTTATCTGGAATTCCATCTTTGTCGGTATCCGGACAACCATTAAATTCTGCTAAACCAGGAACTGTTGCACACTCATCATCCATGTCTTTAATTCCATCACCATCTGTATCTGGGCAACCTTTGAAACTCCATACACCAGGTTCTGTAACACAATCATCCATTTTGTCGGAGACTTTATCACCATCTTTATCTTTTGGAGCATCGTAAAGCACAGGAACTCTAAGTCCCAAATAAAATTCTGCACCTTGAACCTTTCCTTTTGCTGCTAAAGTTCTAAAATCGGTAATTCCAACTGTCAATGGTCCTAAACGAGTTGCTAAACCAGCTTTGAATCCAGAATACTCATTTATTGAAATAGGTAAGTGTAAACCAAACCAAGAATGATCAAAACTTGGAGTTATTGAAACTTGATTTGCAACTTTAACTTTTGTAGCTCTTTTTGAAGAAATGATATTAAACATTCCTGTTGCATTTACATAAAACCATTTCCAAATGTGGTAATCGGCTTGAATACTAAATGCAGATGGCGTGCGCATGTAAAACGTTTCTGAAGGATCCTCTAAAGAGGTCCATTCAGTGTTTCCTGCAGCAGTAGATTCATTAATAAGAGTGTCTATTACACGGTCGAAATTGATAAAACTATTGGCAACATCAAAACGATTTAAGTCAAAGAGATTCGTTGTATTCACGCTAAAGTCACGGCTTAAACCTCCTTTTTCAAATCGAATTCCTCCCAAATCTAAAACTGAAAAACCAACACGCGCTTTGTATTTGTTCATGTTGCGTTTCCAAAGATTTGTTTCGTTATCCATGTCGTATTTGTGTTTTTCCCAATCAGGTCGCCATTCATACACAAAACCCAAATCTAAACCTAAACCGAATTTTGCAGAAGCTTTTGGAATTCCACCACCATCAGCAACTAACTGATCAATGTTTTTAGAATATCCATAAGCAAAATCACCCGCCAAATATTGAGATGTATCTTCATTTACAAGATTGTATGAAAAATTATTGGTGTACATGTAAGCGGCAGAATATCCTTGCAAATATTTAACCTTCCCTCCTGCTTTAAAAAAATGTTCTTTTTGATCAAGCACAACTTGTGAATAGTTTAAACCGTACTCCGTCCAAGATAAATGGTTGATATTTAATAACTCTTCATTTAATTTTAAATTCCATAAATCTGGATATTCCAAACCTTCTTCAGCTAGAACTGCCAATTTTGGATCCATGTTATCTATATTTAAAATCGAACGCGCTTTTACACCAAACCCAACTGCAATTTTCGGACTAATATGGAACATGAAATTGAACAAATCAACTTGAAGATTCATATTCATTCCTAATGTTCTCTTTGTATTTTCATCGTATTTATGAACAATAAAACGATCGATAAATGTGGAATCTGGCTTAGCCCATTTATCAATTATTGCTGAGCTACCAAAAGGAAAATTATTTAAACCAAACGATTTTATCCACCAATAAGAATCTCCCATTGATAATTGTTGAGCATTACGCATTGCTGTTGCATCGAAATACCCAAAATTTTGATAAATATTGAGGTTTGTACTAAAAAGATTTAAATCAAATTTAAAACGGCCATCTACAAAGTTGGCTGGATTGACATCATTTCCCATAGCTCCAGCATAATTACTAGACATCACGCCTAGGTAATTTTGACTGAAGAGATTAAATGAAAGCGCAAAAAAGAATAGGGAGAGTAGGCGTTTTTTCATAGTTTATTGTTTGGTATATTGAATTAAATAAGAGCCTAAGTAGGTTGTTATCGAAAAGGCATTGGCTCCAAATGGTGAGATTTCTATCTTTTGCTCGCCATGTCTTTCAGATTCGTCTATTTTATTCCCTTTGGAATCGTGCAAATATAATCGATTTTCTATTCCATCAAGAATTCCTAAAATAGTTTTTCCACTTTGATTTTCAGCTACATGAATTTTAGTTATTTCTTCTAATAATAGATTTCGTTCCCATAATTTCACTCCATTGAAATCAATAGCAATTAATTTCTTTCCTTGTCTTAAAAGAAAATAAGTTTGATAATTATGGATAAATGCTGCCATTAGTTTTGTATCTCGATTTACTTTTATTGCGCTTTTTGTACCATTTACTTGTTGTAATGTTAATTTTCCGTTGTAAATAGTCCCAAAATATAAGTTGCTATTAAAAGAAAAAACTTGTGTGCTTGAATCAATGGAAATTGCTTTAGTATTGTTTCTTTTTGCAATTTCAGTAATCCACGCTGTTGTTCTTCCGACTGAAACACAGAATGCTTTTCCTTTTTGGGCATAGCTGTAAATTCCTCGAATTGATTCGGTTAAACGTAATCGTTTCAATGTTTTTCCTGCTGTATTGAAAACACTTATATTATCTACACCATCACTCACAAAGAACACTTCTTTATTTTCTATATTTAAACTTGATGGAGCAACAAATCCGATGGGTTTGAATCGATAAATTAATCTTCCATTCAAATCTAAAATTTGGGTTTCCGCACTTGTACATACTGAAAAAGTATTGTTTTGGAAAGAAAAAATTGAAAACGCTGACGGAATTGCTACCAATTGTTTTTCCCATCTTTTTGAACCATTAGCGTACCCAATTAACTTATTGGTTTCTGTCAATAATACTACATTTCCTCTACCATTGAATGTTACGAAATTTAAAATACGTTCTCCAGGATTCATTGAGAAATACTCCTTTATTTTTTCATCTTTAATATTGTTTAAGCTTGTATTGTCTTTACTAATACAAGTTGTTTCTAACAACATTTTTTTAAGAATACTATTTGCAACACTCTTAATTGAAGTAACGTTTCTAAAAACAACTTTTCGTGGTAAGGAACTAAAAATCTGTTGACTTTTCTCTGGGTTTTGAGATAATGTTTTTCCCAAACTCATCTCTGTTAAAACCTCATCCAAATAAGCCTTATTTCTTGCAACCAGACAAATACCTTCTTTCTCAAAAACATAAAATTTTGAAGTTGTGTCTTGTTTCCAATTATCGCAAAATGCCACTTTATCGTATTCTCCAAAAGCTTCATTCTTTTCTGG
>CAMDGP010000097.1 GCA_945897765.1 Chitinophaga pinensis | reverse complement strand
GTTCCAGTTCCACTATTATTTGTTAATCCTAAAACAAATGTATTCGCGGTTGCACCTGCCCTGATAAAAACTCTCGATGCCAAAGAGGTCATCGAAGATCCGGAAGCTCCACCGAATCCAATAAAATAATCACCAACACCTGTATTAACATGAAGTCCTGTTGTGGATGGTACGTTCAATAGAAAAGAAAAATATCCTGTTCCAGAAACTCCAGTAATGGCCTTATTTATATCTTCAGTGTTACCTGCAACTAGGGCAGTTCGGTTCCCTAAAGATGCCTCTAGATTATTATAATAAAGACTATTACCGCACTCTGAAGAAGTATTTACTGTCTGAGTCTGACCAGCAGTTCCACTGTGAGTGCTCCATCCGTTTGCATTCAAAGCTCCTGTAAATGAAAATGATTCTAAAGTTTGGGCATTTACAAATAATAGTCCTGAAACAAATGAAAGTAATGTAAGCGATAATTTTTTCATCTTTTATTTTTTTTCACAAAGGTAATTAATCAATATTAAAAGAATGTTTCCAAAATCAAAAAAGGCGACCAATGGCCGCCTTTGTGTATAACTTTAATCGTTGTTAATTATGCTTGTGGAGTTTCTTCCTTACGCTCTGGTCTAGGTAATAAGACTTTGCGAGAAAGTTTCCATTTTTTAGTTTTTGGATCTTTACCAACAACCTTGAAATCTAGAACATCTCCTTCTTTACAAACGTCTTCCATTTTAGCAACTTTTTCCCAGCTGAATTCAGAAATGTGAATTAAACCGTCAGTTCCAGGAAGAATTTCAACGAAACAACCAAATTCTTTTACAGATTTTACTTTACCTGTGTAAGTTGCACCTTCGTCAACTACTGGAGGGAAAGCGATTTGACGTACTCTACGAATTGCTTCGTTCATATCGTCAGCATTGTTAGAAAGAATCTGAACACGACCTTCACCAGTTGCCAATTCTTCAATTGTAATTGTTGTGTGTGTTTCTTTTTGCATTCCTTGGATGATTTTTCCTCCAGGTCCGATGATTGCACCAATCATTTCGTTAGGAACGTTGAATGCTTCGATTCTTGGTGTTTGCGGTTTCAACGTTTTTCTTGGTTCAGCTAAAGTATCTGTGATTTTACCTAAAATGTGTAAACGTCCTGCTCTTGCTTGCTCCAATGCTTGAATTAAAACTTCGTATGGTAAACCATCCACTTTAATGTCCATTTGACAAGCTGTAATTCCTTTTGCAGTTCCTGTAACTTTAAAGTCCATATCTCCTAAATGATCTTCATCACCTAAGATGTCAGAAAGAATAGCAAATTTACCTTCGTCAGCAACCAATCCCATTGCAATACCAGAAACTGGTGCTTTGATTTGGATTCCTCCGTCCATTAATGCTAATGTTCCAGCACAAACAGTTGCCATAGAAGACGAACCATTTGATTCTAACACATCAGAAACTAAACGAATTGTATATGCATTATCATCTGGTAAAACAGCTTTCAATGCTCTCAATGCCAAATTACCGTGTCCAATTTCTCTTCTTGAAGTTCCACGAAGTGGTTTTGCTTCACCTGTTGAGAATGGAGGGAAGTTATAGTGTAATAAGAATTTCTCTGTTCCTTCAAATGTTGCACCGTCGATTAATTGCTCATCCATTTTACCACCTAAAGTAAGTGTTGTCAATGATTGCGTTTCACCTCTTGTTAACACAGCAGAACCGTGAACCATTGGTAAACAATCAACTTCAGCCCAAATTGGACGAATCTCGTCGAAGTTACGTCCGTCAAGGCGTTTGCGCTCGTTCAACATTACCCAACGAACTGCTTTTTTCTTAACTTGAGAGAAATAGGGAGAAATGAATTTACCAGCTTCTGCCAATTCTTCATCTGTAAAAGAAGCTTTTACTTCAGCTTTAATTTCATCGAACAATTCTGTTCTTTTAGCTTTGTTAGCCAAGCCCATACGCGCAACTTCTTTACATTTTTCCATTGCTAATTCGTACACTTTCGCTTTTACTTCCTCGTTGTGAGATTCGTGAGAATATTCTCTTTTTGGATTTGCTGTTGCAATTTCTGCAGCTAATTCCAATTGGAATTGACATTGTTCTATAATTGCAACGTGTGCAATTTTGAAAACTTCCACTAATTCAGCTTCAGAAATTTCTTGCATTTCACCCTCTAACATGTTAATGTCTTTTGCCGTTCCTGCGATAACGATATCGATATCAGAAAGCGCCATTTGAGCCATTGTTGGGTTGATAATGTATTCACCGTCAACGCGTCCAACACGTACTTCAGACATTGGACCATTGAATGGAATGTTTGAAACAGCAATAGCAGCTGAAGCAGCAAAACCACACAATGCATCAGGATTGTTCACACCGTCATAAGACAATAATTGAATCATTAATTGTACTTCAGCATGGTAATCGTCTGGAAATAATGGACGTAAAGCACGGTCCACCAAACGCATTACTAAAATTTCAGTCTCAGAAGGACGCGCTTCTCTACGGAAGAATCCACCTGGGAAACGACCAACTGCTGAGTATTTTTCACGATAATCTACCGTTAATGGTAAAAAATCTACGCCATCTTTAGCGTCTTGTGCAGCAACAACTGTTGCCAATAACATGGTGTCGCCCATGCGAACCACAACGGAACCATCCGCTTGTTTAGCCAATTTGCCTGTCTCAACAGAGATTTCTTTCCCTCCTGTGATGATTGACTTTCTTGTACCTATATTCATACTTTGTTTATTTACTTGTTTAATTTGATTTTATGAGTGAATGATTTTATGAGTAAATGACTTTACGATTTTTGAGTGAATGATTTTTACGATGTTATTTATTTTGATTTTTACAATTTTACTAATTTTCTTTTTCAATTCTTTCTTTTATTTGTCGAGTAAATCCACCAATTCTATTTTGTAATGCATGAAGGTTTTCGATTAATTCATTAGTTGATAAATTAAATAAATCTTGTGCTTAAATTAATTGAGTTTCTAATTCATAACTAGAAGAGATGGCTATTTCAAGAAATCTAATAAATTCTTTGTTTGAAGTTCTACCAGATCCCTCTGCAATATTTGATGGAATTGAAACAGCAGAACGATTTATTTGAGAGGTAATTCCATATCTTTCTTCTTTAGGTAAGTTTGATGTAAATGCATATACTTCTTTAACAATAACTAAAGCTTCTTGCCAAATTTTAATTTCCCTAAAGTTGTGTTTTTTCATTATTTATTTCAACTAATTTTATTCTAATTCATTCTCTCGTTCCCTCATTCCCTCATTCCCTCATTCCCTCATTCCCTCTAATTTCTATTAAGCTCACGCTAAAAAAAAAGGACACCCGACCATAGCCGAACGTCCCCTCTCTTTAATAATTTTGCTATTGTTGAGAATTAACGACGTAAGCCCAATTCTTTAATCAATGCACGGTATTTTTCAATATCTTTTGATTTTAAATAATCTAAAAGGCTACGACGTTTACCAACTAGCAATTGAAGTGCTCTTTGTGTTCCGTAATCTTTACGATTTTTTTTCAAATGCTCTGTTAAATGGCTAATTCTGAATGTGAACAATGCAACTTGTCCTTCAGTTGAACCTGTGTTTGTTTCTGAACCTCCGTGTTGAGCGAAGATTTCTTTCTTTTTAGATGAATCTAAATACATGCTAATATTCTTAAAATGATTATTATGTAGCATCCGAACTTTTCGGAATTACGAGCGCAAAGATAGTTATAGTTTTTTATAAAACAACTGTATGAAAATTTTATTCAGTAGTACTTGGGTAAATATTACTTTGTTCCCTTAATATGATAATTTATAGTGGAATAATTACTTGCGACTTTGGATAAGTGTTGTAATTACTTGTAATGAAAATTAAGTTTATTCTTAAATAGTGCTTCACAACTGTATTAATCTTGTAAATAGTTTGATCAGCATATTTTCTATTTCTATCCTATTCTTCTTTTGGGTTTATTTAATGTTATTCTGAATCTGACTCCTATTAGGAAAACAATGTATTAAATAATTTTCTTTATCCAGTTAAAGTACTTAAACGGCACATATTTAAATGGTAAATCAATTAAGGTGGACGAACTTACAACAGCTTTTTCATTACTAAATGCTAAAAAACTTTTGTGACCATGATACCCACCCATTCCACTATTTCCAACTCCGCCAAAAGGTAAATAATGATTGGCAATGTGCATCAAACAGTCATTAATGCAAGCACCACCTGAACTAGTTTTTAATAAAACTTCATTTGCTGTTTTGGAATCAGAATAAACATAAAGGGCTAATGGTTTTTCATTTTTATTTACAAAATCGATGCTTTCTTGAATGTTTTTAAAGGTCAAAACGGGTAGGAGTGGACCAAAAATTTCTTCTTGCATGATTGGATATTCTGCTTTTATATCATCAATAATGGTTGGTGAAATAAATTTGTCATTTTCGTCAATTTTTCCTCCAAAACGAATGGTGCCATGTTGCATTAATTTCTTTAATCTTTCAAAAGCTTTATGATTTACTATTCTAGGATAAAACTCACTACTTTGGCTATCTTCACCAAACATTTTTATTAATTCTTGTTCAATTTTAGTAAGTAATTTATCTCTTATTGATTCATGAACCAACAAGTAATCGGGTGCAATACATGTTTGACCAGCATTTATAGTTTTTGACCAGGCAATTCTTTTTGCAGCAACATCAATATTTGCACTTTCATAAACTATACAAGGACTTTTTCCACCAAGCTCAAGAATGACTGGTGTTAAGTATTCTGCGGCGGCACGCATTACGACTTTTCCAAGTGTTGGACTTCCAGTGAAAAAGATGATGTCAAAGCGTTGCTTTAGTAGCAATTCATTTTCTTCTTTTCCGCCATGAACAATTGCAACATAATTTTCATCAAAAGTTTCTTTAATCATTTTGTCCATCAATGAAGCAATTTCAGGAGTGTAAGGCGATGGTTTTAAAATAGTTGTGCAGCCCGCTGAAATAGAACCAATTAATGGATTAAATAGTAGTTGAAACGGATAATTCCATGGGGCAATTATTAAAGCTAAGCCCAAAGGTTCGTGTTGAATTCTACTTTTAGAGGGCAATAAATGAATTGGTGTATGCACTTTTTTCAATTGAGTCCATTCCCTAATGTTTGAAATGTGAAAATCAATTTCCTGATTTACAATGCTTATTTCAGTTAAGTAAGCCTCTTGTTCTGATTTTCCTAAATCTTTGTGAAGCGCAATTGTAATCTCAGCCTTATATTTTTTGATAACAGCTTTTAATTTTTTTAATTGCAAAATTCTAAAATCAATGCTTTTCGATTGATGAGTCGCAAAAAAAGCTTTTTGGTTTTCAAGTATAAAAGTTAGTTGATTTTCGGTTAGATTTTCCACAGTTTGAGATTTTTGCACTAATTTAAATTAAAATCAATGAATTATTTGCGTGAAATTAAAATTACTGTTTTTTTAATGAAATTTTCACAGATTAGACTTTGCATAATTGTCAAATATGTAAACTTTCAAATATTCGATAAATCCTTAAGAATACTCATTTTTTACGTGTAATTGAACATTTATCAAAAGAAAGTTCATTTTTAAACGTCATTAGTATAACAACTTAAATGAATAGCGTTTGAATAGTATATCACTTAAATTTTGTTTGTTATGAGACAATTAAAAATTGCAAAACAAGTAACTAATCGTGAAACTGCTTCTTTGGATAAATATCTTCAAGAAATTGGTAGAGTTGATTTGATTAGTGCAGATGAAGAAGTTGAGTTGGCACGTCGAATTAGAAACGGTGATCGTGTTGCTTTAGAACGTTTAACAAAAGCGAACTTACGATTTGTTGTTTCTGTTTCTAAACAGTATCAAAATCAAGGTTTAGCGCTACCAGATTTAATCAATGAAGGTAATTTAGGATTAATAAAAGCGGCAGAACGTTTTGATGAAACAAGAGGTTTTAAATTTATTTCTTATGCCGTTTGGTGGATTCGTCAGTCGATCCTTCAAGCTTTAGCAGAGCAAGCAAGAATTGTTCGTTTACCTTTGAATAAAATTGGAAATATTAATCGAATAAACAAAGCTTTTTCGGAATTAGAACAAAAATTCGAACGTCCACCTTCAGCTGATGAATTGGCAGAGTTTTTAGATTGTTCAACAGAAGAAGTTAAACAATCACTTTCGCAAACAGGAAGACATGTTTCAATGGATGCACCTTTAATTGATGGAGATGAATTATCTTCAAGTATGTACGATGTTATGACAGGTGATTCATTGCCAAGTCCTGACTCTGGATTGGCTTTAGAATCTTTAAGACGCGACATTCGCACTTCATTAAGAACATTGACAGCAAGAGAAAGTGAGGTTGTTTCCATGTTTTACGGACTCGAGGGTAAAATGCCAATGTCGCTTGAAGAAATTGGTTCAAAGTTTGATTTAACACGCGAGCGAGTGCGTCAAATAAAAGAAAAAGCAATTAGAAGATTAAAACACACTTCAAAAAATAGGTCTTTAAAAACTTATTTAGGATAACTCAAAGTTGGTCGGCATTACCACCACCAAAACCACCATGTTGGCCGACTTTGAATAGATTGAGAAAGCTGGAGAATTGAAAAATTTTCCAGCTTTTTTTGTTCTAGGATTATTTTACAAAAGGGATTGTCAGAAATCAGCCATTTTTCTCCAATCAATTTAAACTTTTTTAAATTTCTCAACTTAATTTACATTATGTTTTTTACCAGATAAAGCTGATGAATGCCAAAATAAGACGAGTTGTTTTTTAGACGCTGATTAACTTTTATTTTTGACAAACCTTAAGCGTGGTTTAATTTTTATCCTTTAACTCTAAATTCCCCCAATTATACTTGCGTTTAAACAAGAAAAACAAGAGAGGAAGAATTACCAAAATACCAATAATTGTTTCACATCCAATTTGAGGTGGTGTGTTGTCAATAAAAACAGCATCGGTTTGAAAAACTTGCCAATTGGTAGTAATCAATAATGCTGCAAACAAATTATTTGCAGCGTGATAACCGATTGCTAATTCCATTCCGTTATCGAAATAGGAAATAAGTCCTAAGAAAATTCCAACGGCAATATAATAGACAATAATATGATAACCAATTACTTCAATTTCAGGATTGCCAATGTGAACCATTCCAAACATAATTCCTGAAACTAGAATTGCGATTAAATTATTTTTAGTTCGAAGTTTAAAACCTTGCATGATATAACCTCTAAAAAGCATCTCCTCGCAAGTTGTTTGAATAGGAATCAAAAGCAAAGCAATTAAAAACAAGGGTAGAAACTTATTTATATCAAATTGCCAAACGATATTAGGATTGAAATAAACTTGAATTCCTAAAAGTAGGGTTTGTATAAGTACGATTACCCCAAAACTAAAAGCAATTCGTTTAAAATCTATTGAAGTTCGACCTGTTATTAATTGAAGGAATTTTCGACCATGAACTTTTGTAGTGATGAAAAATAAAGCAATGAAAACAAATATAAACGGAATCATAACGAGTGCAAGAAAACGATTTTTTCCTATTAATTGAATGATTTCACTTTCTGTTTCTGGAATTGATTCAGAATGGAAATTTACGCCAATATCTATAAATAAAAAAGTGCTACCAATAATGTAAGCGAACACTATTAAGGTAACACCTAAAATATAACGAACGGCATCATTTTTTCCATTTATCGCTCCATCAATGAATTTCATTTAGGAAAACATGTCTCTCATGCGTTTGAAAAATCCTTTTCCTCTTTCTTCTGCACTTGGACTAAAATTCTCACTTGATTTTAATTTTTCAAACAATTCACGTTCCTCCTT
>CAMDGP010000096.1 GCA_945897765.1 Chitinophaga pinensis | reverse complement strand
ACAACGTATTATTAAATTATTCATATCCTATTCAAATTGGTCGTGCTGGTGTTTTAGGAGTTGGTGTTGGTATAGGAATAATGAATTATGGTTTGGATCCTGATTGGGTTCCACCTACAGCTAATCCAGATGCATCATTACCTGCAGGTTTTGCAGCAACTAGCCTAGATGCAAACTTTGGCTTGTATTTTAACGGTAAAGATTTTTATGCCGGAATATCCTCAACACATTTATCAGCCTCTTTATTGGAACAAAATGTAACAGTTAATAATGTTTCATTTGCTCAAAGTTATCAAACTGCTCGTCACTATTATGTCATGGGTGGAAAGCAATTCAAAAAAATCGGTGGACCTAAAGGTACAATTGACGCTCAAATCTTATTAAGAACAGATTTAGTTAAATTCTCTGGAGATTTGAATGTAAGATATCTTCATTCTTTAGCTGGAGGCAAACAAGTTTATGGTGGAATAACTGCTCGTTCTTCAGACGCACTTGCAATCATGGCAGGTTACACACCAATTCCAAAACTAACTATTGGTTATTCCTATGACATGACTCTATTAAATAAATTATCATCAATTTCTAAAGGTTCGCATGAACTTGTTGTTAAGTATTGTTATTATTTACCGCCACCACCAAAACAGAATGCACGTCATCCTAGATGGTTGTAAAAATAAATTAGAAAAAAAAGTGTAACCATAAGTATAGTTCCTCCGTTATATCCAAAACCCAAAATCCTGTAGCAAGTTAATTTGGAAACTGGTAGAACCAAAATAGATAAAATGAAAAAGTTATTAAGTGTTTTTACAGTATTAGTTTTACTTTACTCTTGTAGTGAAGTTGAAGGGAACCTTGTTGGCGTTCGACGCGATACGTGGTATCCGGATGTACTAGGTCCAGGTAAATTGCCTATTGGGATGGTTTATGTTCCATCAGGTGGTTACCAAACTGGTGAAGATGATGAAGACATCATGGGTTTGCACACTGCAAGAATGAGAACAGTTTCTGTTCCCGCATTCTATATGGACGCAACCGAAATTTCAAATAATGAATACCGTCAATTTGTACATTGGGTAAGAGACTCAATTGCAAGAGAGAAATTATATAGAAGAAGCTTTGATGATGAAGCTGAACGTTGGATTAACGTTCCAGATAATTTCTTCAAAGAACCTTACAGAACAATTATTGATATGGGTTCTGATGTCCAAGGTGGTAACACTTCTTTTCAACTAATTAATGACACCATTAATAATTCAGAAATTGATAAGACGTTGCTAACAATGATGGGGAATTATGAAAAGAGTAAAGGAAAAGGTAAAAAACTTTTAAATGGTTATTCTTTTGACCAAAAAAATTATCCTGCAAATGCTAATGCTAAAAAAACAGACGATGTAATAGTTTCAGAAGCTGAATTAAGAGGAATTATGCAAATGTACACTGGTGCATCATCTGGAAAGGCTGTTAGTAAAAATAAAGCTGACAAAACGCTTAAAGGTGCCAATAGTAAAATTGTTTACACACAAGGTGGTCGAGTAGAAAATAGGAAATATTTTACGTTGAATTGGGAGGAATTAATTGATTACAACGATCCTCAAATTTCATTCTTATTAGCTGATATGTATTACAGTGAGCAAGAACGTTTTTACAAAAGAAGAGAGATTGATACGCGTTTATTATTCTTTGACTATTATTGGATTGATTACAAAGAAGCTGCTAAAAAAGGAAAAGTTATTACAAAATCGGTTGATGCACGTAAAACTTTTGCTTATGATAGTTTAAGTCCTGATAATGGTACAGCTCTTTACCAAAGAGGTAGAAGAGAACCATTAAACAAAGATTACAAAACAAATGACTTACACCGTTCAACTTTATATACAGTAGATCAAAATACCAATAAAGTTTGGGTTGATACAACAATCTATAATAAAGGACGTCAGTATGGAGACCCTCAAGGAGCACTTGTTGATAAAACAGTTTACAGTATCAATGATACAAGTAATTTGAAAGGTACAATTTTAGAAAATCCAGGTCAAGATTTGGATTTAGGTTATACCAACAGTAAAGGTCAGCATAATGCAATACGCGGTCATACAGACAGAAGTCGTTTTATTATCAAGGAACGTATTAATGTTTATCCAGATACATTATGTTGGGTAAGAGACTTCACGTATTCGTTCCATGAGCCAATGACTCAAAATTACTTCTGGCACAATGCTTACGACAATTATCCTGTTGTAGGTGTAACTTGGACACAAGCAAAAGCATTCTCAGTATGGAGAACACAACTGTATCATAGTTGGTTGCAAGCAAACGGCGATTTGTTCGTAAATGATTTCAGACTCCCAACAGAATCAGAGTGGGAAAGAGGAGCAAGAGGAGATTTAGATTTAGCGCAATATCCTTGGGGTGGACCATATATTAGAAATTCTTCTGGTTGTTTCCTTGCCAACTTTAAGCCTTTAAGAGGTAGATATTTTGAAGATGGTGGTTTCCATACAGTAAAAGTTTATTCTTACAATCCAAACGGTTTCGGATTATTTTGTATGGCTGGAAATGTTGCAGAATGGTGTGCAACTACTTTTGATGAATCAATGTATGAGTTTTCACATGACTTAAGTTCAGAATATGATTATCAAGCGAAAGATGGTGATCATCCAGTTAAGAAAAGAAAAGTTATTCGTGGAGGTTCTTGGAAAGATATAGGTTACTATTTGATGAATAGTACCAGAACTTTTGAATACCAAGACACAGCTAAATCGTATGTCGGTTTCAGAAATGTTATGACACATTTAGGACGCGGTGGTAAAGATATCGATCAAGAAAATGGTGAGGAAATCCAAAGTGATATCCAATTGAAATAGTAATCAAGTTTAATATATAAATCAAGTTTAATTTAAAATCAAGTGTTATGAGTGGTAAAGGTGGTTATTTACACAGTAAGGGTTTCAAAACAATTATGAAACACTTTTTTGGATGGGGTGCAGCAATCGTAATTATAGGTGCATTATTTAAGATTCAGCATTATCCAGGATCTGATATTATGTTACCCTTAGGTTTGGGATTAGAGGCGGTAATATTTGTCGTAATGATTTTCGTTCCGGATCATCCAGAGTATCATTGGGAAAGAGTTCATCCAGTTTTGGATCCAGATTTAACAGTTGAGCAATTGCATGAATTATCTCCTAATGCGATTGGTGGTCATGGTGGTTCATCAAACGCTGAGTTAGTTGCAAAACAGTTAGAAGATGCTGGAATTGATGAGAAATTGTTAGAGAAATTAAAAGATGGAATGTCAAACCTAGCTTCAAATGCTGCTTCTTTAGGTGCAGTTTCTACAGCAGCTGGTGCAACAGATTCTTATGTTAAAAGTTTAGAAACAGCTTCAAATAGTTTGACTAAATTAACTGAACAGTATTCATCTTCTGCCAACGCAATCGCAGGAATAACAGCTGATGGTAACGGAAATTTTGGTGCAGAAATGCAAAAAATGGGTCAAAATCTATCTGCATTGAATAATGTTTATGAACTTCAGTTGAAAGGTTCACAAGAATATTTAACAGGATTGGCTCAAATGTCTGACTTGCAAGCAAATATTAAAGTTATAATGACAGATTTATCTGCCTCAGCGAAAGATACTACGATTTATCGTGAAAACATGGCAATGTTGTCTCAAAACTTAACAGATTTGAACAACGTATATGGTAACATGTTGAAAGCTATGAGAGCTTAATCTTAATAGATTTATTTATTAATAAGTTAATATAAAGAATTATGGGAGGTGGTAAGGAAACCCCAAGACAGAAAATGATTGGGATGATGTACTTGGTGCTCATGGCGATGTTGGCTTTAAATGTATCGAAAAGTATTATTGATGCTTTCGTTGCAATTGAAGAAAATATACAAATTTCATCGCAAAATGAACATGCAAGGGGTCTTGAAAAGTTAATGGAACTTGAAGAGAAATACAAATCAGGAGATACACCTGAAATTAAAGCAAAAGCAAAAAAGTTATTGGATTATATTGCTTTAATTGATAAAGAAACAGCAAAACAAATTCAATATTTGGATGCTTTAAAAATGGAAATTCTTGTCGAAATTAAAGAAGAACCAGCTAAATTGAAACCTGGTCCTGAATCAATCATTATGGTTGGTTTTGATAAAAATTATCCACTGAAGCCAATGAGAATGAATTTGGCTCATGTTACTAACAAAGATAAGTACGATGAAGGTATGCGGATTTTTGGTATCGCAAAAAACATGAAAGCACCAGAAGTTTATGCTTGTAAATCTCCAGAAGCAAAAGGAGCTAAAGGTGGTATAGAATTATGGAATCAAATGAATGCCTTTAGAGGTAAAATTTGTGAATTATTAGTAGCAAGTAGTTCAACAGATACAGCAAAATATAAATTTGTTGATCCCAAAATTTATGCTTTTAAAGATTTAACTGATTTACAAAAGAAAGTTAAGGATGGTTTAAAAAAATCCAAAATTAATGGTGATGATGTTCAAGATGTCGAGAAAATTTACAAATCGTTGACAAAAAATGAAATTTTAGAAGATGAGCATGAACCTGGTGGAGTTCACTGGCTAGGAAAAACGTTTAATCATGCTCCCTCTGTTGCTGCTATTGCGTCATTATCATCATTACAGAAGGAAATATTAACTGCAAGAGCAGATGCTGTCTCTTTAATTAGAGCAAGACTTGGTGGCGGTGAATATTCATTCAACAAAATTGTAGGTTTAGCATTCCCAGAATCTGCAGTTCTTAATCCTGGTGATCAATTTGAAGTTACTGTAATGATGGCTGCTTTTGATTCTGATAAACAACCTATTGTAAAACCACAAGGTGGAAGTGTAACAGGTGTAGCAGATGGAAGAGCAACATTGAAATGTACTGCTCCTTCAAGTGGCGAAATGATTATTAAAGGTACTGTTGGTGTCGCTAACAAAAGAGGCGAGATTAAAGAAATGCCTTACGAAACTAAAATTCAAGTAGCAACAAAAGCGGGTAGTATATCTTTACCAGAGTTGAGTGTAATGTACACTAATTGGGACAATAAAGTAGTGGCTGTTACTTCTGGAATGGTTAGTTCCGATATCACTGTTCAAGGCGGTACAAAATCTAAAAAGTCTTGGACAGCTGATGGACAGAAATTCGAAGGCTTTTATGTGAATGTTTCTCCAGGTACTAGACAAGTAATATTAAATTTAACAGGAAAAGACAGAACTGGAAAATCAGTAGCCTTCGGTACCTATAAATACAAAGTGAAACCTTTCCCTTCACCATTAGTACAAGGTGGAACAATATCAAAAGCAAGTGGAACTAAAGTAATTGTCGGTTTAGGTGCCGATAGTCCATTTACTGGCGTAAATTTTGTTGTAACTGGTGGTGAAATAACTGTTGGTGATGCTACCACTTCTTTTACTGGTGACCGTGTACCTGCAGCTTTAGTAGCTAAAGCAAAAGTTGGAAAGAAAGTATCAATAGATGTTTTCTATACTAGAAATGGAATGAGAGGTAATCCAATTGCTTCTAGCTTAAAAGTTACGCCATAATATTTTAATTAAATTATAGAGACCATGAAAAATTTAATTCTATTATTTTGTTTGAGTGCAAGCGCTTTTTCAATCTATGCTCAGGATCAACCGCCTCGTGGTCCCTATAATATATTGCAAGGTGGTGTTATAGATGGAGTTGTCATAAAAGACGAAGTTCCAGTTCGTGAGGCTATTCCTTATGAGCACGTTAGATTAGCTGATTATGTTTGGTCAAAACGAGTTTTTTCTCGTATAGATTGTAGAGAAAAAATGAATCACGATTTGTTTTTTCCGTATGATTATTTTGAAAGTGATGGTCAAAGTTCTGAATACAAACCTAAAGATGCTTCTGAGATTGATGATCCATCTTGGTTCAAAGATCAAAAAAGATGGTCTTTATGGACAGTTATTATGAGACATATAATTTTGGGTGAATTGACGGTTTATGAAGTATCAAGTGAAGCAAATCCTACTGTTGAAGATGGTTACAGTTTAAAATATCCAATCGATAGACAGTCAAAAAATGACTACTTTGAGAGTACGCTTTATAAAAGAAAAGTAAATAAAGTTTTAGCTGCTGGAGGTCAAGGCCCGAAATTTACGATTCCTCGTCCAATTTCTCTCGATACTTTTATTATTCAAAAGACCAATCAAACTTATAGAAAATTTTTAGATTCTTTAGCTCCTGATCCTGATTTTGAAGAGTTAGTTAAAGGTTTTACATTTGAAGATGGTGAAAGATGGTGGAATTCAGCTGCCAAAGAAGGAGATATTGTTAGACGCGATGCAATTTCAAGATTTTTATCATCAAATAATATTATAGCTTATAATATTAAAGAAGATTGGTTTTTTGACAAGGAAAGATCAATAATTGATAGGAGAATTATTTCTATTGCTCCAGTCGCAAGATACACCCTTGAAGATGATACTTCAACTCTAGCTTTTGAACGAGGAAGTATTTTAGCTTATACTCCAGAAGGGATTCCTCAGTTTTTTGATGGATCTACTAATAATTACGAAGATTACAAAGGTAAAGTTGATGAACGTGAAATTTTCTGGTTGTACTTTCCAGAGCTGAGAAATATCATGGTAAACTACTATGTTTACAACGACAAATCGGATGCTCAATGGATGTCATTCGACGATGTGTTCTGGAAAAGAAAATTCACTGCACAGATTTTTAAAGTTTCTGATAAATTCGATAGAGAATTAGAAGACTTTAAATACGGCGTAGATGCT
The DNA here is from genome assembly GCA_945897765.1 of Chitinophaga pinensis. Lineage (GTDB taxonomy): Bacteria > Bacteroidota > Bacteroidia > Flavobacteriales_D > Crocinitomicaceae > UBA952. The sequence goes on along the minus strand of CAMDGP010000096.1, from coordinate 1,060 downwards.
TTGTATGAAGCAGAAAAAATCAAAGATGACATGCGTAAATGGGAACATGACGTTTGGAATTATTAAATTGTTAATTTAAATTTTGAACCCCATCAATTCTATTGGTGGGGTTTTTTTATTTTTGTCAAATGAAGTTAATAGGTGAGCGCATAAGTTTTAATGATACCAAAGAAAAGTTAACTGTTGTTATTGAGCCAGAAAAAAATGGATTAGTTAATTCCTTAATGGGCGCTTGGCTTTCAATGTGGTTAACGATTGGTGCAATTGTTATATGGTCGTTGTCTATCTTAAAGTTAAATGAGCAAGAACAAATTATCCTTTACATCTTTTTAGTTTTTTGGTCTTATTATGCTTTTAGAGTTTCACGTTCTTTTCTTTGGCTATTGTATGGAAAGGAATTAGTTAAAATCGATGAAGTATCATTAACGATTAAAAAGTCTATCAGAAATTACGGTCGATCAGTTCCTTATTATTTCGAAAATATTAAAAATTTAAAATTTGAACTTCCAGAATCAAATTCAATACAATCATTGTGGGAATCTTCCCCTTGGATCAATGGTGGCGAACGCTTACAATTCGACTATTTTGAAAAAGTAATTCGATTCGGTAGAAAATTAAATGAGAAAGAATCACAATTATTATATAATCTAATTGTAAAACAAATTAAAGAACGCTCTAAAAAGTAGTATATGTACGGAAAAATTAAAGAATTCTTATCGGAAGAATTACAGTCAATTGAGTCAAATGGCTTGATGAAGAAAGAAAGAATAATTATCACACCACAAGGTGCAAGTGTAAAAATCAATTCTGGAGAAGAGGTAGTAATTATGTGTGCGAATAATTATTTGGGTCTTTCATCACATCCTGAAGTAATTGAAGCAGCAAAGAACGCTTTGGACACCCATGGATTTGGAATGTCTTCCGTTCGCTTTATATGCGGTACACAAGATATTCACAAAGAATTAGAACGAAAAATTGCTGAATTCTACGGAACGGAGGATACTATTCTTTATGCAGCGGCTTTTGATGCAAATGGTGGAGTTTTTGAACCTTTATTTGG
>CAMDGP010000095.1 GCA_945897765.1 Chitinophaga pinensis | reverse complement strand
AGTTCTTCTTTGTTTTCAAAAATTAATGAATGATCAACTAGAATTATCGTTTTAGAATAAGCTTTAAACTGTGCTTCAAAATTTTTATCTGCTTGAAGTGCACGATTAAAATGTAATTCTTCCTTTTCGTTTAATTCATTTTCAATTTTCGCGACGATGAAAAGTTCTGTTTCATTTTCGTGTAATGAATCAAAAACAACTGGTTTAATTGCTGTTGCTTGTTTAAGGCTTTCTTTAGTTGAGAATTCAATCGAAAAATCAATTGGAAGTGGTTGAATATCTATGTCGTCTTTATATTTTGGGTGCAAAACAACAAAATCCATCAACTCTTTGATTTCAAATTGACTTAAATTTCCTTCTTGAAAATCAAGTAAATAGGCTTCAATATTTTCTTTCGTTATCATCATATTACTGCCTCAATTGTACCAATGTATTCTTTTAAAAACTTTCTTGCTCTAAAAATATAAACTTTTACTTGTTGTTCACTTAATCCAGTAATTTCTCCAATTTCTTGGTAGGAATATCCTTCGTAATCTCTTAGCAGAACAACGTTTCTTTGTATTTCAGACATCTCATTCAATCCTTTGTTCAAAATTTCGTGCAAGTCAATTGCTTGTAATTCAGAAACCGGATTTCTATCAACTTGCTCAGCATAAACACGCATGCGTTGTTCTTTTCGTGAATGGTCAACTATTGCGTGGTAGACTGTTGTAAATAAATAAGATTTTGCATTTTCAACTTTTTCAAGTTTAATCCATAGTTTTTCGAACGCATCTTGCACAAAATCGTGCGCCATATCACTGTCATTTAAGCTTTTTAAAGCAAAACGATATAAACCATCAGCGAACTGATCTACAGCTTGATTGTATTCTTGAATATTCATCCTAGTTGCTAGTAGGACGACTTCATTTTGGAAATGTTACAGAGAAATCAAAATTATTTTTGTTTTTCTTCATACTTCTTTTTGTACTTGTTATAAAGCTCTGTTTGGAAGTTAGTTACGGCTTCAAATTTACCGTTTACTAAAATCAAACTTACTTTATTTGTACGCATATCAAGTGCTGGACCCTCTGAAACAAAAAGCGTTGCAGACTTACCAACTTGAATGGAACCAAATTTTTTATCAATGCCTAAAATCTCACAAGAACTCAAAGAAATCGCACGTAAAGCTTCTTCGTCTGTCAAACCATAAGCCATTGCTGTTCCGGCTAAAAAAGGAATATTTCTAGCATTCATTGTTTCCATATCGCCCGTATTTTGAAGGCAAAATTTAATTCCTTGTTGCTGCAGTAAAAAAGGCAATTTATAAGGTAAATCAACCGCATCTTCATCCATTTCTGGTAAACTATGAACACGTGTTAGCATAACAGGAATGTTTGCATCTTTAAACCTTTTCCCAATTAAATATGCATCGTAGCCACCAATTATAACTGGATATTTAATGTTAAATTCTTTCACAAAATCCATTACATCGAGAATTTGTTGAATTTCATCCGCGTGAAAGAAAACCCTTTTATTTCCGTTAAAACAAGCTTTCATTGCTTCTAAACGTAGATCTACATTCGTTTTTTTAGCTTTTGCATAAGTTGAAGACAACTGAAAAAACTCATTGATTTTTGTTTTTTGTGCTTCGTAATCATCGTTTTTCTTTTTTGGAGCAGGTTCAGCCCACCATCCTCCACCCTCTGTGCTTGAAGGCCAATTCAAATGAATGCCATCATCTTTTTGAATCGTGGCATCTTCCCAATTCCAACCACTTAAAAACATAACTGAAGAGGTTCCTGAAATAATTCCACCTCTAGGAGTTGCTTGGGTTATCAAAACGCCATTTGTTTTAACAGTTGAAATTACTTTAGACTCTGCATTATAGGCAATTTGTGTTCGAACGTGCGGATTGAATTCACCTACATCGTCAAAATCTCTTGTTGCACGAACAGCGTCAATTTCTGTTAAACCTAAAGTAGAATTAGGAGCAACAAAACCTGGGTAAATGTGTTGACCATTTAAATTTATGATAGTATCCCACTCTTTTTTATTGATAGTGGTTGCCAACGAATTTTGAACCATTGTGATTTTTCCATCGACCACACCTACTAAAGCTGATTCCATGGTTTCGCCATTTCCAACATGTAAAAAACCATTGGTCAATAATATGCGTTTTGCTTGTGCCCAACTTCCAAGTGAAGCGCCAATTAGCAATAATGTAAGTAATAATTTCATATGTATTTAATTTTTTTTTAATGGTCATATGGAATCGCCAATTAAATTCATCCTTGATTGTGACGAATCTCGTTATGGCTTATTTCATCTTAGTGTAAATTTTCTTCTTCTGTTCCTTCTTCGCCTAATGTATCACAATGGTAGTGTTTGCGCCCTTTTTTTACAAAAGGTTTTGCTGGCTCACCTTTTTCGTTTGATTCCAACATTTTATTAATAATACGAGCTCTTTCAAGTGTGTTTCGTTCCTCCGATTTTGAAGCATCAGCACTTGAATAAAGCACTTTTCCGTCAATCATTGTGAGCTCAACTTTAGCTTTTATACTCAATGGATTATCTGACCATAGCACAATGTCAGCATCTTTTCCAACTTTCACACTTCCCATTCTATCATCCAAATGCAATAATTTCGCTGGATTTAAAGTAACCATTTTCCAAGCTTCTTCTTCCGACATTCCACCATATTTGACGCTTTTGGCTGCTTCTTGATTCAATCGACGACCCATTTCGGCATCATCTGAGTTAATAGCCACAACAACACCTTGGTCTGCCATCATTTTTGCATTGTAAGGAATAGCATCGTTTACTTCAAATTTATAGGCCCACCAATCTGCAAAAGTTGAACCCCCTACTCCATGAGCTTTCATTTTGTCTGCAACTTTATATCCTTCTAAAATATGAGTAAACGTGTTTATTTTGAAGTTCATAGAATCCGCAACGTGCATCAACATATTGATTTCAGACTGAACATAAGAATGGCAAGTAATGAATCGTTTGCTTTCCAAAATTTCAACTAACACATCGAGTTCCAAATCTTTGCGCGGTGTCCCTTCTGCTTTCTTTGGGTTTTTTGAATAATTATCCCATTCTTCTTTATAAGCGCGTGCACGAGCAAATCCATCGTAAAAAACTTGCTCAACTCCCATGCGTGTTTGCGGAAAACGTACGGTATTAAAATCACCCCAATTTGCTTGTTTAACATTCTCTCCTAAAGCACATTTGATAAATTTCGGTGCATTAGTAATCAACATTTCATCTGGCGTATGTCCCCATTTTAATTTAATTAAAGCAGACTGTCCACCAATTGGATTCGCTGAGCCATGTAATAACTGAGCAGCAGTTACTCCACCAGCCAATTGTCTATAAACATTTATATCATCTGCAGTTACAACATCCGAAATACTCACTTCAGCAGAAATAGATTGTCCCCCTTCATTTACTCCTTTTGAAATCGCAATATGCGAATGCTCGTCAATTATTCCAGCTGTTAAATGTTTTCCTTTTGCATCTATGATAATTGCATTAGTCGGAGTTGCTGTTGAATTAGTAGAAACAGATTTGATTTTTCCATTCTCGGTAATTACAGTTGCGTCTTTAATAATTCCCTCTTTTTCATTTGTCCAAACAGTTGCATTTTTAAAAACAACCGTTCTAACTTCAGGAATCGAATCGTAACCATACGCTAAGTTTGGGAACCAGGTTTTAGCTATAAATGTCGTGTCTAATTTAAGGGTTGTTGGTTCTTTTTTCTCGTCTGTTTTAGTTGTTTTTATTCCCGACCAGCGAATCCATTTTCCATTTGGCAAGGTTCCGTCTCCTTCAAAAACACTTCCATTGTTACTTATTTTTGCATGTAGATTTATACTTCCTTTGAAATTGTCATCGTCACAATTAAATTGTAAGCTAATATCATTTTGAACCAAAGTAACCGCCATTTTCAAAGCAACAGTATCTTTTTTTCCTATTGTATTAACATTCGATTTGAATAGCTGAATTTTTCCAACAGGTTTTTCATTTGATTCAGTGAATTCAACCTGATAATTTTTTCCATCGATATTCAAACTGTATTTTCCTAAAATTGAAACACTTGGTAAACTTTTAATCACATGTTGTGTTCCTTGATTCCATGATTCGAGCAAAGTTGCTTCTGTTAAAAAAGGATCGCTTGAAAAGACTGTGAAACTTGCTAATTTTCCTCTATCCAAGCTTCCGATTAACTCATCAGCTCCGATTAATTTTGCTGGAATAGAAGTTAAAGCTGCCAAAGCATCTTCGATTTTTAGACCACGAGAAATAGCTTTCTGTAAATTTTTCCAAAACTGTTCTGGTGATTTTGTGCCTAGTGAAGTCAAACAAATTTGAATTCCTTCAGCGCTCAACAAATAAGGATTTGAAGGTGCTAATTCCCAATGTTTTAAATCACTTAAAGGAATCTGTCGTGCCAAATAAGGATCTTTTACATCGTAAGCTTCAGGGAAATTCAAAGGTAAAACTACAGTCGATTTAGCCTCTTTTAGCTGTTTTGTAATCAAGTATTCATTCCCTGAACCAACAAAATAGAAGTTTTGCTTAAACTCAGTTGCGATTTTCGCTGCTCGTAAAATTTCCCACTTATCCTCTGTTTTAAAAAAGACGGGTAAACTTTGGTTATTTTTCCATTTCTCCAATGAAAGCGATTGTTCTGCATTTTTATTTTCACTGTAATATTTTAGATCATATAATGCTTGACGCAACAAAGCAATTGAACCCATTTGGGATGAAGGATAAGTTTGACCGGAAGAACCCTTTGCAAATGAATAAAACTGTGCGGAATTTGAACTAATTACTTGCTTTCTGGTGTCTGAATTTCCTAAGCCAACTAATGCACCAGTTCCTCTAACAATGCCGTCTTGAACATGTGTCACAGCGAAACCAAAACCCATTTTTGAGAAATTTTCAGCTGCTTTTGCATCTACATCAAATAAAGTTGCTGCTTCTACTTCAGGTCGAATGGCTTCATTCCAATAATATGAACCCTTTTTAGAGGACTCAATTTGTGGACGTTGTGAATAATTTCGTTCGCCTTGGCTTGGAAGTCCAACATTGGAATACAATTCCACAAATGCAGGAACGATTGTTTTTCCATTCATATCGATTTCTAAAGCGCCAGAAGGAATTGTAATTTTTGTGCCGACATCCACAATTTTCCCATCAGCAACAACTACAGTCGCATTTGTGATTTTATTGTTGGAATTAACGTAAACAGTCACATTTTTTAAAGCAATAACTTCTGATTTCGAATCTTTTACTCCATTTAAAGGAGCATATTGCGAAAAACTAAAACCAGAAAATAAAATGGTACTTAGTAGAAATAAAAGAAGTCTCATTTGTAAATTTTGAAGTGTGAAATTAAGTAAAAGTTAATAAATCCGGTTAAACATTTGTTTAAGTGGTGTTAAATCTCCTTTAAATTTTTACTTAGAATTGGTAGAACAGCTATTTATCTCTAATTTTAACCGAGTTTTTTATTGTTATCCTTGATTCGTAACATTTACGATGAAACCAATGAAAAGCAATTAAATTTTTGTACACAAATGAAACTGTATTTAGTTGGAGTTTTTAGTTTTTTGATTTCTTATTTCGCTTTTAATCAATCACTTATAATAAATGAAGTTTCTCAAGGTCCATCAGGGTCTAAAGAATATGTTGAGCTCCTAGTAATCCCAACTTCAACAACGCAAAACTGTGAAACGTGTATGGATTTACGTGGTTGGATCATTGACGATAATAATGGTTATTTCTCGAATGGTAATACATCTCAAACAGGAGTTGCAGCAGGTGCGGTTCGTTTTTCAAATAATGCTTTGTGGTCATGTGTGCCATTTGGAACTTTGATTGTAATTTATAATTCTGCTGATGCAAATGCAGCAGTTCCAACACAAGATATTAGTTTATCAGATGGAAACTGTCGTCTAGTTTTACCAGTAAGCTCAAATCTTTTAGAATCTCAAACTGTAAGTCCAGGTGCTGGAAATACAACTTATCCTGCAAGCGGTTGGACAGCTAGCAGTTCACTTTGGGGACCACTAGGAATGTCAAACAATGATGATTCTTTTCAAACTTATGCTCCATCGAATACCTTATCTCCTGTATTTGGCGTAAGTTGGGGAAATAATAATTCAAACAATATTATTTATTTTGATGGTGTTGGGGGAGTTAGTAATACTGTTTTTTATTTTGCAAACACAAATTCAAACGACCCTTTTTTACAATCTAATTGGAGTTCTGGAACTTGTGCGGCACCTGATAACCAAACACCAGGCTTTCCGAACAATCCTGCTAATGCAATTTATATTAGCCAATTAAATAATAGTTGTCAACCAATTCTTCCAATTACTTCAACATCCGTTATTACTGACGAAACGTGTAGTTGTAATGGTTCGGTAACGATTACGCCAACAGGTGGAATTCCTTCCTATACTTATAGTTGGACAAATGCTTCAAACACAGTTATTGGTCAAACAGCAACATTATCAAATTTATGTGCAGGAACTTACTCTTGTGAAGTTACAACTTCGAATGGTTGTACTTATGATACTACGATTGTAATTCCTTCGAATCCAAATACAACGATACCAACTTTTACTCAAGTTGCACCTACATGTGTTGGAGATGTATTTTCGCTTCCAACAACTTCAACTAACAATATTACAGGAACTTGGTCACCGGCTCCAAATTTTGCTCAAACAACAACCTACACTTTTACTCCTACAAATACTAGTTGTTCAACAAATGCTACTATGACTGTTGTTGTAAACCCTTGTGGATTAAACCAAGAAACGTGTTTTAAAACAGTAACTTTTACGCAAGTAATTGCAAGTTCTTGTTTAGTTGGAGCAGATTCCGGAGGAGGAGCAGAAGATCCAGCTTTATCAATTTGGTGTGATAATTCTTTAAGTACCTTGTTATTTGGAACAGAATGGACATTAAATATTCCCTCTGCAAACACCTATAATTTACCAAATCCATGGAGCACTTGCCAACAAGGTACAAATACTTGGAGCATCGGAGCTATTCCAAGTGACGTTCAATCACTTAATGTTTTTGTACAAACGTATGAAAGTGATGATAGCAATTGTGAAAACCCGATGAGTAACGGTGATGGTTGTAGAGCAAGTGCAAACCATACGATGGATTTAACTTTGGGAACTCATGTCATTGATATTGGTGGTGAACTTTCCTATCGTTATACAGTTACTGAAACAATATTAGTAACAAACGTTACTATGAATAACCTTGTATGTAACGGAAATACCTACGAAGCGAATTTAACTGTAAATTATTTAAGCCCAAGTACACCATGTGGACTTGGAGGAACTTTAGGAAATTTGATTGTTAATGGTCAACAATTTACAGTAACAACATCACCACAAACTATTACACTAACAAATTTACCAGCTAATGGTCAAGCTGTAAACATCAATGCTTTTTTCGATGGAGAATATTCTTCTTGTCAATACAATGCATCAAATGTATTTACCGCTCCAGTTACACCAACATTAGTGAGTTTTACAGGGAATGGAGATTATTGTACTAGTGAAACGCCAAATAATGTTCAAGTCAATATTACGGGAAGTACACCATTCAGTGCGACATATACGTTAGATGGAGTTAGCAATACTGTTCAAAACAACACAAATCCTTTTACATTAGGTAATTTAGAAGGAGAATATATATTAACACAAATTACAGCTGGAGGTTGTTCAACTACTGTCAATGATACAGTAGAAATAACAGTTTCAAACTCAATTGCACCAAATTTCACACAGATTGGACCGTTTTGTGTAGGAGACGTCTTCACATTGCCAAATACATCTACAAATGGAATTCAAGGTGTTTGGTCACCAGCAATAAATTCAACACAAACAACTACTTACACTTTTA
>CAMDGP010000094.1 GCA_945897765.1 Chitinophaga pinensis | reverse complement strand
TACGGTTAAAGGTTTAGGTGAGATGATTCGAGAATCGTTGATGTATTATTCAAAATATTTCTCTAAACTATTCGCTTTCATTTTTTCATTCGTTTTTATTATAGCTTTTGTTTTAGTGAGTCTCCGAAACTATTTGCGTCCTGAGGATTTATTTCTAATCTATTGGTTTGATTGGGCAGGACAACTAGAATTTATCATTGGATATGGTTTCTATTTTTGGTTTGACTTTGTTTTGGCTTTTAGTTGGTTGCTTCTTTTTAGCTTGGTCACCAGTAAAGTGCTACATCACATAGGAAACAATCGTTATTTTGAGATATCATTTATTGCCTTTCTAAAAACTTATTTTCTGAAAATTTCAGTGCTTACTACCGTACTTCTGATTCCTGTTTATTTGTTAACCTGGAATTTTTTAATCCTCTATTTAATCCTTCTTCCATTCTTGCAGTTCTTGATTCCAGCAACTGTATTTGGTGAAGGAACAATGAAAGAAAAAATTACGAAAGGAATCAAATACGGGACTGCAAGTTATTTTAATTCAATCGCTGGACTTTTACTTTTGGGAGCAATTGGATTCCTTTTTTCTCAACCGATAGCCTTTGTTTTTAGCATTGTAAACGAGTATACAAAAGAACCAATAGTCCCAGATTTTTTAGATATGCTTGCCGATTTTGTGATAAAAATTACGGATACTTACGGCGCAAATGGCATTTTCTGGTCAAATGTGATTCGTCAAATTGTCTATCTCGTATTTATGCTCTTAGCTTTACCCTTGTATTTAATTCTAACTTGTTTGATGTATTTTTCTGTAGTTGAAAAGAAAGAATCAAAATTCTTAAAGGAAGAGTTCCATAAATTTGGAAAAAGAGATCGTTTTAAAGAAACTAAAGATTTTGAAGACTAATAAAAAAGTAGTTTTTGTGTTTTTTGCGTTGCTTTGGTGTATTTCACTCATTGCACAGAAAGATGCTGGATTGGCGAAAGATTGGTCGAAGCAAAATAAGTCCATTGCTTATAAAAAAGAGAGTAAATACAAAGGACCTGAAGATTGGTTTTCCTCAGGTCCGAATCGTATAGAATCAAGTCCTGAAAGTTCTCTTGAAACCGAAACAGAAAGAAATATTGATGGAATAATAAGCAGAAATCGTTCAATAGAAGCGGGAAAAGGAGGTTCAGAAAAGAATATCAAAAAACCACGAGAAATCGAAATTCCTGAATTTGATCCGCCAGAATTTGATGACCCAGATATTGATATGGATGTGGATGCGCCAGACCCCTCGAAAATTTCTAAGTCAACTTGGAGAACATTCTTATTTATTTTACTCTTTTCTGTTGTAATTGTATTGCTTTATTTTTGGCTAAAACGTCAAAATTTCAGTTCGAAAATAAATCAAATCGTTGACGAAAATTGGAATCCAGAAGTTATTACTGTTTCTGAATTGGAAAGTAGATTAGAAAATGCACTGAAAAATGAAGTTTATCGGGAAGTAATTCGTATTTATTTCACAATGATTCTTCAAGAACTGATTCGATTACAGTTAATTAAATGGCGTTTAGAAAAAACAAATCAGCAGTATATTTACGAAGTAAAAAATCAAATATTAAGAGCTGAATTACGAAAATGCACCCGTTATTTTGACATCGTTTGGTACGGAGAATACAATATTGACCGTGCTAAATTTGAAGAAATACAGCCCCATTTCACACGATTTATTCAAACTTTAAAAGCAAAAAAGGATGAATAGAAAGTTTCAGGTTATAAGTATTGGCGTTGCTTTAATTATTGCACTAGCACTCGTTTTTGTGCTAAAATGGGATAGTAGTAGCGGTAATGAAAGCGAAGCGAGTTTTGTTTCCAATAATTGGACAGAAAGATATGGATTGGACAGCAAACATCCTTATGGATTGCATTTGTTTTTTCACTTAGTTAAACTCAAAAACCCAAAACAAAGAATCGTTCAGATTTCAACTAAATACCAATACGATTCAATTATAAAACTGGAGGAAAAAGCAACTTTTTACATGATTGCTGACACGGTTGGTTTGATGCCCATAGAATCCGAACGTTTGCAAGAAAGATTATTGGAAGGTAGCAGCCTTTTGTTGAGTTCATCACTGTTTAGTGAAAAGTTACTTGATACATTTAATGTTCGCTTGAAACCTGCTTTTGTGTTTGAAAAAAGTGTCAAATTTCACTTCAGTGCCGACACTATTCGCTTTCATTCCATCTTTCAAAATGATACAATTTACGATGAATGGTATGGCTTTAAAGAAGTATTAAACCAATCAGAATTTCAATTGTCACATTTGATTCGTTTGCAAAATCTAAGTTCCTTATTGAGATTGAATTTACCAAAAAGTACTGTGTTAATTCATTCAAATCCAACGACTTTATGGAATATTAATACAAAAAGTAAAAATGCTTTTAGGTATATAAACTTTATTATCAATCAATTACCTACGAAACAAACGATTTATTTTGTTGATTTTGCTAGAGTTCAAAATAGGGGTGAAGAAGAAGAACAAATTGAACCTGAAAACAATTTGATGCAGCTGATTTATGAAAATAGAATTCTTTTAAATTCAATGATGCTATTGTTTTTTGCCAGTTTACTGTTTGTGATTTTCAGAACAAAAAGAAGAAGAGAGATTGTACCAGTTATTCCACAAGAAGTCAATATTACCAAAGCATTTGCAGAGACGATTGGTTCCATTTACCTTAACAAACAGAATCCTTCAAGTATTTTAGCGCTCCAAAGAAAGAACTTTTTCGATACGGTTTACCGCTATTATTACGTTGATTTAAGCAAGAAAAGAGAAGAAACTAGTATCAAATCGTTAGCAGAAAAAACGAATTACGATTTCAACCAATTGAACCACTTAATTAATCATTTAGATGTTGAAAATAAGGAAGTTGGGAATGATTATGTAATTAAATTGGCAAAATTACAACACGATTTTTACAAACATTGTGGCATTATTGAGGATAAAATCGACAACAAAATTCATCAATTTGAAGTTAGTAGAAACCCATGGATTTCAAGCTTCTTTTTAACTATTGGATTCCTTGCCTTCCTTACAGGATTGTATTTATTAACGAAATCAAATGCTTCAGGTGTAATTATTTGGATTACAGGATTCTTGCTTTTAGCTTATGGTATTTTGAGATTCCTTCGCCCCCATTTAAGTATTCAAAAAGAAAGCATTACCTACTACAATAATCTTGGATTTCCAACGACTTTTTCATTTGATAAATTAAAAGCAATAGAAGTACAAGAAGCTTCAATTCAACTTTTAACTAAGACAAAAACCCTGAAAATACCTTTGTTCGACACCTTAAAAATAGATGTATCACAATTGAAAAGATTTATTCACTTAACTAAATTTTATGACAACTGAAAACACAGATTTTAATTCAGAAGAAAACAAACAAGACGCTGGTAATTCTTCCGCTTCAGATGGTTTAAGTTTTGAAAGAACAAACCACGACTTGGTATGGGTTTCGGATAAAATTAATAAGGTGAGAGAAGAGCTCGGTCGATTTATAATTGGCCAACACGAAATCGTTGAATTGCTCATTGCCGGGATTTTTGCAAATGGTCATGTGCTTTTAGAAGGTGTTCCTGGTGTTGCTAAAACACTTTCTTCAAAAGTTTTGGCTAAAACCTTGAATGTTAATTTTTCAAGAATTCAATTTACACCAGATTTAATGCCTTCAGATGTACTTGGAACGAGTATTTTTAATATGAAGGAATCGGAGTTTTTCTTTAAAAAAGGCCCAATTTTTTCAAATATCGTTTTAATTGATGAAATCAATCGTGCACCAGCAAAAACGCAAGCGTCACTTTTTGAAGTAATGGAAGAGCGTCAAATAACATACGATGGCGTTGAATATCCAATGTCTTTTCCGTTTTTAGTAGTGGCAACACAAAACCCAGTAGAGCAGGAGGGAACCTATAATTTACCCGAGGCACAATTGGACCGTTTTTTATTCAAAGTAAAAATTGGTTACCCTGAACTAGCAGAGGAAGAGGATATTTTAAGAAGGTACAAACATCAAGTTGGAGCAGCAGATTTAAAAACAATAAATCCAGTTTTCTCAGCAGATGACCTTACCAAAATTCATAAAGTGATGGAAGAAATTATCGTGGAAGACCATTTGCTAAAATACATCGCTGCAATTACCCACAAAACAAGAAATCATGGAAAGCTATTTTTAGGTGCCTCTCCTCGTGCTTCTTTGGCGATGTTGAGAGCTGCGAAAGCAATTGCGGCCATTCGAGGAAGAGATTTTGTAACACCTGAAGATATTCGTTTTGTTACAGCTCCTGTTCTTAATCATCGTTTAATTTTAACACCAGAAGCTGAAATGGAAGGTTTTTCTTCAGAAGAAATCATTAAAGAAATTGTAGAATCAATTGAAGTACCTAGATAAATGTCAGTACTGAGTAACATTGTCTTAACTAAGCGCTTTTTTTGGATCTTGAGTTCCTTCATTATCGTTTATGCCACTGGTTTTATTAATCTTTGGATGACTACACTTGCTCAATATGGATTTATTGTAATTGCGGTTTTAGTTGCCATTGATTTGATGTTGCTTTTGTTAATTGGTAGAAAACCATTTTTTGAACGAAGTTATAAAGAACGCTTGTATTTGGGGGATGAAAACACAATTACAATTCGTTTAAAAGCGCAAGGTGTTTTTGTTTGGAATTTTGAGTTAAACGAAGGTTTTCCAGATTTCAAGCAAGACAGAAGCACCAGTTTTAAGGGCACAATTTCCGCTACAAAATCGGTAGAAATAAAATACGTACTTCGCCCAACCAAACGCGGATTGTATCAATTCAATGCTGCCTACTTATTTCTTTCTTCATTTTTGAAATTGGTTGAAAGAAGAATTGTTTATACAGAAATCAACAATTTTCATGTCTATCCTTCTGTAATTCAGATGAAAAAGTATGAATTACTCGTTTTTCAGCAACAGAAAACCAGTTCAGGAATTAAACGAATCAGACGTTTGGGTAATGCAACGGAATTTGAGCAAATCAGAAATTATGTTGCCGGTGATGAACTTAAAACCATCAATTGGAAGGCAACAAGTCGCAGAAATGAGTTGATGGTCAATCAATATCAGGACGAAAAATCACAACCGATTTATTGCATAATTGACAAAAGTAGAACGATGCAAATGGAGTTTAATGGTTTAACGCTCTTGGATCATTCAATCAATTCAACCTTGGTATTTTCTAATATTTGTCTATTGAAAGGCGATAAATTTGGTTTGTTGACTTTCTCAGATAAAATGGGTTCCCAACTTCCAGCAGATAAATCGTCCACACAAATGAAACGCGTGATGGATTTGTTGTACGACCAAAAAACCAAATTTAAAGACGCTAATTTTGAATTATTGCAAAGTGTTGTAAGACAAAAGATTAAAACTAGATCACTCATTTTATTATTCAGCAATTTCGAAAATGAATTTGCGATGCGGCGCGCTTTGCCTTATTTAATACAAATGAATAAAAAGCACTTGTTAGTGGTTGTGTTTTTCCAAAATTCTGATTTAAAGGAACTTGCTTACAAACGTTCTTACGCTGTGAAAGATTTATATACTTCTGTTGTTGCCGAGCGAATGATAACAATGAAAGCAAGAATGGCAAGAGAAATGAAACAATTCGGAATCCAAACAATTTTAACGAATCCAGAGGAATTATCTGCCAACGTAATCAATAAATACTTAGAGCTTAAAGCGAGAGGGAGATTTTGACGTGCACAACGCTTATTAATTGCAAATTGCGAACGTTAGAATTGCTAATTGCGAACGGATGAACATAATGCTTAATAATTGCGAGTTAAATACTCTCATTCATCATTCCCTCGTTCACTCATTGGTCATTCCCTCCTAAAGTCCTATTGTCCTAATGTCCTTTTCAAAAAAACAGCTTCTCAACTTTCAATTTTTCATAAATAAACCATTTGAGCGTTTAATTGTAACATTTGTTTGTGTTTCTTTGTTAAACTTAAAAATAATAACATGATTCGTTTTCTTTTAGTAGTTCTTGTTGGAATTTCATTCTTAGGGTTTTCTCAAAGCACTAAGGTTAAATTTTTTGACAAATTAGCTAGTTCTAAATATATTAGTGATGGTTCTGAAATGTATAATGTAGGAAGAACTTCTGATGCATTAATGTTTTTCAGACAAGCCAAGGTTAAAAACCCATCGAATTGGAAAGCGTACTTTTGGTTGGCTACCACTGAATTTGAATTGAACAGTTACGACCAAGCCTTAATGAACGCAAGTAAAGCGTTAGAGTTAACAAAAGAAAAATCAGATGGAGAGTTGCAATTGCTACTTGGCAAAATTAACCATAAATTAGGCATGATTGAAAGTGCAATCACTCATTTTAAAAATGCTAAATTAGACTTCGGTGATAAATTAGCAGCTGATTATGACATTCCCATTTATATTGCTCAATGCGAATTTGCATTAAACGAACAAAAAAATGGGGTGCAAAACAAACGGATTTCTATCTCTGACAAGCTGAATACAAAATATGACGAATACGGACCGATTTTAATTGATGGCGGTAAACAATTGTTTTTCACAGCCCGTAATTCTGAAACAACTGGTGGAAATTTAAATCCCGAAGACCAACGTTTTTTTGAAGATATTTATCACGCTGTATGGAATGCAGAATCAGGAGAATGGGGATTAAACGCAGAAACTTTTGATGGAATTAATACCGAAGGCTTTGATGCTTTATCATTTGTTTCACGCGATGGCTTATATGGTTTAGGCACAGTAAATACAAGTGCTTCAAAAGAAAAGACAACCACAAGTTCTGACATTTTTGAAATTAACACCGATATCCCCGGAACGTGGGGAGGGCTTGAAATCATTAAAAATTCAGGTATAAATAATTCTTTTTTCGATGGTTCAGCTTCAATCACAGATACCTTATATAATGAAGATGAATCCTACTCCCAAACTATGTATTTTGTTTCAGATCGTACTGGAGACAAAACATTGACCGATATTTATTCCGTTGAAAAAAAGAATGGTGTATGGCAAATTCCAAAAGCGCTTCCTAAGGAAATAAATACAAAAGGTCGTGAAACAACTCCTTTCATTTCCCCTGATGGAAAGTATTTATTTTTTAGTTCAGATGTATTTCCGGGAATGGGCGGATACGATATTTATTATTCGGAAAACCTTGGAGCAACTTGGGGAAAACCAGTAAATTTAGGAGCTAGATTCAATACAGTGAACGACGATAGCCATTTCCAAATTTATTTAAATATTAAAAAAGCAGTCCTTGCTGGAATAGAAGAAAATGAAGGTGTTTACAACTATGATATCTTTGAAGTAAACGTTGAAGGAATGGATTTTCCTTTCTTGAAATAACGCATTTAAATTAATTTACTGCAGCGAATTGATGCTTGATTGTGTTCATTATCGAGAAATTGACTATTTATGCTAAGGAAAGTGATCAATTAATTAGATTCAGATTTCGCATTAGTGGCACGAAGGTTATTTAAGAACATCACCTTGAATTACAGAGTTCAGGGAATTCCAATATATAGTTCAATATTATTTCATAATA
Source organism: Chitinophaga pinensis (assembly GCA_945897765.1). Classification (GTDB taxonomy): domain Bacteria; phylum Bacteroidota; class Bacteroidia; order Flavobacteriales_D; family Crocinitomicaceae; genus UBA952. The sequence goes on along the minus strand of CAMDGP010000094.1, from coordinate 348 downwards.
AGAATTATCATTCATAACCGAGTAATATTGGTTTAATGCTCAATTAATTAGAATGTTTAAATAATTTAATATATATTTGGAGGTGTTTTTTTTTGAAACCATGTATTTTTTGTCGATTAATAAAAAATTAAGTTATGAAACTCTATTTTTTCGTTTTTATTTTTTTTATGACTAGCTATTTTGCTTTTTCTCAGAATGCATATTTTTCCGCAGAAGTTAAAGCAAAAATGGATCAAAATAAAATTGACGGGGTTCCGACATTGAACGGAATTCTATTTGAACATATCGCTACAATTTCTTCAGGAATTTCTGATGCAGCTTATAAAAATAATGATGTAAAAATAAATT
>CAMDGP010000093.1 GCA_945897765.1 Chitinophaga pinensis | reverse complement strand
ATTGGCAAAGAGGCTATTGGGAAGGGAAATTTACTGATGATGTAGAAAGCGCAAAGTATAACGGAGAGTTGCAATTTAAAAAGGCTTTAGAATTAATTGGATCTGAAAATCAACACTTTGTCTCTGAAAGTAAAATACACTGCGCTTTGCGTTATTTCGATTTTTCCAACTTATTGATTGATACACTTTATACACATACTTCTGACGCTAAAAAAACGAGCCCCTCATGTATTGGAATGGATATGTTGGGTGGTGCTTTAATGGATGGTCCGGCAGCACCAAAAACCGTTGTGAAATTTGCAAAAGTTTGGATTCGACTATATAAAGCTTTCGAATTGGCAAAAGCACGCATTAAACACAACGAAGCATCTCAAAAAATAATCGAGAAATACGAAGCACAAGGTCCAAAAGCAATTGCATTAGAAACAGGTAACAAACGTTTACTGGGAGCAAAAGACGTGAAGAAAATACCTATACCGAATTTTGTAGACCCTACAATTGCAACTTTTAAATTATATGCTAAACGTAATGCCTTGGAAGAACAAGCTTGGTCGCCACAAATATTGCCTGTTCAATTTGTCGAAATTGGCAATATCGTTTTAGTAAGTATTCCATTTGAAATTACCACAACAGCTGGTCGTAGATTGAAAAAAGGCATCGAAGATTTATATGCTCAGGAAGGAAAGAGAGAAGTTATTTTGTGTCCTTATGCCAATTCGTATTCGGGCTACATTACAACATTTGAAGAATACCAAGAGCAAATGTATGAGGGCGGACACACTGTTTTTGGTCAATATGGCCTTGCTGCGTTACAAACAACATTTAAAAAATTATACGAAGTAAAGGATATACCTTTTTGTACGACACCAGATGAACTTTGTCCGCCAGTTTTTAGCGAATCAGAGCTAGAAAAACGCTTGTATTATCAAAGACAGAAGTAAAGAAGCTTAAATTCAGCAAACATTAATCGTTTAAAATTCAAAATTATTTCGATAATTCAATCTTCAATTTCTTCCCTTTCACTTTTTCGTGGCGGATGGTTGCAAGGAGCGATTTCACATTATCTCTTTTTACAGCTGCATAGGCTGCAAAATCAAGAACAGTTATCAATCCAATTTCTTCTTTCAACACATTTCCTTTCTGACCTAAAAATCCAACAATGTCAATTTTATTGATTTTGTCTTTTTTCCCTCCACTGAAATATAATGTCACCCAAGGGCTCATTTGTGGCTCCAGAATATTTGTTGGAATCTTAAATTCAGCTCGTGGAACTTCCAAATAATCAGGTGTGTTTTCGTCTTTGTTGAGTAATAAATAAGAAGAACCATTCGCTTTCATACGCGCCGTACGACCATTTCGGTGAATAAATGCTTCTTCGCTGTGTGGAAATTGAAAATGAACAACGTGTTGAATTTCAGGAATGTCCAAACCGCGTGAACCTAAATCGGTACAAATAAGCGTGTGGTAACTTCCATTTCGAAACTGAATCAAAGCACGTTCGCGCTCGTCTTGTTCCATACCACCGTGATAGATGATTGAATCGTAACCGCCGTCGTATAAGTGATTGCGAACAGATTCGGTTGCTTCTCTGAAATTGCAAAACACAATCGTTAATTCTCCTTTGAATGAACACAATAAATCGAAAAGCTTGTCGAATTTGTTGCTATTGCGAACAGGATAATTCCAAAATGTAATCGCTGGATCTTCTGAATTTGCTAAGTGATTGACAATTGCAGGATTTCTAAACGCTAAATAATCAGGGAATTCTTTGTGTTCTGTGGCAGAAACCAAAGTTGTAAATTCCAAGGCGTATAATTCTTGATAAATGTATTTTATTTGATCTTCAAAACCGAATTCTAAACTCTTATCGTATTCATCCACAACGAATTGCGTGACGTGAGATAAGTCCAAGGTATTTCTTGAAATGTGGTCACAAATTCTACCAGGCGTTCCAATTAATACAGCTGGTGCTTCTTTTAAGCTTTTCCTTTCCACCGACATCGAGTGTCCTCCGTAGCATGTTAAAACCTTAAAATTAGTTTTCATAGAACGAAAAACACCTTCGATTTGAATGGCTAATTCTCTTGATGGCGCTAAAATTACCGCTTGAATTTCTTTGGAACTTGATTCGAGCTTTAAAAACAAAGGCAACAAAAAGGCAAATGTTTTTCCAGAACCAGTTTGTGAAAGAATCATCAAATTGCGTTCAGTTTCACTTTTTGTAAGTGTTTCTTGCTGCAATTCATTTAGTTCTGAAAATCCAATATTGGAAAGAACGGTGTCGATTTGTTGTTTTGAACTCATGTTGCAAAGATAGTTGGACTTAAAGAATAAAACTATTTGAAGATAAATTAACATAAATTAAACAGTTGATTTAAACACTTGTTTAAAACTGTTGTTTAATTTTGTGCCACCTATGAAAAATGATATAACAACCGAACAAAAAATTAAAGCTGCTGCAAGGGAAGTTTTTATATCCAAAGGTTTTGCAGCGTGCTCAACCAGAGAGATTGCGAAAGCCTCAGGAATGAATGTCGCTTTAGTGAATTACTATTTCCGTTCGAAAATGGAATTATTTAAATTAGTGTTTCACGATGCAATGGAAGAATTCGTTAATTCGATGGTTGAAGTTTTTAGAACAGACAAACCACTAGAAGATAAAATTCGTTTGTTAATTGAAAAAGAGTACGATTTTCTATCACGCCATCCTGAATTACCTGGTTTTATTGTCAACGAACTACACCGCGAAGAAGGTTATGAAGTGGATAGTTCCTATTTTGATAAAGTTCTAAACTCAGGAATTGTTGAAGAGTGTCAGCGCGCTTTTGAAGCTGGAACGATGCGAGAAATCAATTTAGTGAGTTTAACACTTCTCATTATGTCGAATTGTGATTTTCCATTTATGAGCAAAAATTTAATGAAAGGCATCCATAAGTTATCGGATGAAGTTTATGAAACTCACTTGAATAACCACAAAAAAATCGTTACCGATATGTTAATCTCTTATTTATTTCCACAAAAATCAATTTAATGAAAGCAATTTATTCCTTTCCATTGAGTGTGATTGTAGGTTTGGTCGTTTCGACTAATACTACAAATGCTCAAACCTTGGACTTAGCTTCCTGCATGAAAATGGCAGACACAGCTAATCTCCAAGTTCGAAACGCCCAGCTCGACATTGAATTCAATGAAAAGCAAAGAGGTGCGTATTTATCAGCAAGGTTACCTCAACTAAACTTCATTGCAGACTACAAATACAATGCAAAAATTCAAGGACAAGTTATTCCTGCTGAATTTTTTGGTGGGCCAGCGGGAACATTTTCAACGGTGCAGTTTGGCGTTCCAATCGTTTTGAGTAACACAGTACAATTGACACAAGTGTTGTTCAATTCGCAAGTGAATTACGGTTTAGCTGCATTGGCTGTAAATTCAGAAATCGTTGAAACACAAAAACAAATGACTTTACAAGATGTGCGTTACCAAGTAGCAAATACCTATTTCTTGATTCAAGGTATTATCAAACAATTGGAATTCATCGATAGCAATATAGTGAACACAAAAGCATTGATAAAAAACATGGAATCCATGGTACAACAAGGCTTAGTGATTCAAACAGAAGCAGATAAATTGAAAATCAACGAATTGACTTTGGCAAACACGAAAGCTTCATTATTGGCAACAAAAGAACAATTAGAGTCTTTAATGAAGATTTACATTGGCTATCCAAAGGATGTTAACATCAGTTTTAAAGCAGACAAATTGGTTGAAAACTCCATTTTAGTAGACCAATCAGAAACGAATTTCTTGGCTTTGAAAATGATTGATTCTCAAAAGAAAATGAACGAAGAAGAGAAAAAAGGAATTAAAATGGGATACTTACCAAACCTGTCTTTTTACGCTGCTTATAACTACAATGTGAACATCAAACCAGAAGACAACTTCCGAAAAGGAATTGATGGAGCATTTTTAGGTTTGCGTTTGGATTGGAATTTATTCGACGGTTTAGAGAAATATCACAAAGCGAAAATGAATGCATTGAACAAGGAGAAAATAGACAATCAATACGAATTACTCAACCAACAATTAGAAATGGCTGTGGATAACAACCGCAAACAAATCGAAGTGAAGGCAGGTGCTTTGAGCATTACAAAAGAACAATTGCAATTAGCAGAAAGCATTCACAAAAATGCAGTTTTAAAATTCAAACAAGGAATGAGCAGTTCCAATGATTTGATTCTTGCTGAGAACGGTTTGCAGCAAGCACAAACGAATGTGGTAGCAACTTACATTCAATTAAGACAAGCCGAATTAGAGTATTTAAAATCAATTGGAAACATTAAATAATAAAATCATGAACAAAAGAGTAATAATCATAGGAATAGGAGCTGTAGTTGTCATCGGTTTAGGCGCTATGAAGTTAATGTCTAACAAAAAAGCAGTTGAGGCAAAATTATATATTCGCGATGCTTCAGAAGCAATCTTAGTTGAAGCAACTAAACCAACTGTTCACACATTTGAAAGTTCATTGTCTTTCTTAGGAACATTTGATGCAGCACGCCAAAACAACTTAGCTTCAGACGGTTCAGGAAAATTGGTAAAATTATATGTGGAAGAAGGTGACGTAGTTTCAGCTGGTCAACAGATTGCAAAATTGGACGATGAAATGATCTTGTTGCAAATTCAATCAGCACAATTGAACTTGGACAATTTGAAAAATGACAACGCTCGTTATGCAAGTTTAAAAAGAGACAACGTAATTGCTAGTGCTGAAGCAGAAAAAATTGACTTAGCAGTAAAAACAACTGAAGTTCAATTGAAACAATTACAAAAACAATTAAGAAGTACTTCAATTGTTGCGCCTTACAGTGGGATTGTAACAAAGAAAATGGTCGACTTAGGTTCGATGATTGGACCAGGAACACCAATTGTTGAATTGACAGACATTTCTGCTTTAAAATTAACCATCTCAGTTCCAGAACGCGACGTTTTGAAATTCACAAAAGGTCAAACAATTGATGCAAATGTGGACGTTTATGGAGATGCTGACTTTAAAGGAAAAATCTCACAAATCGCTGTGCAAGCCGATGCTTCTCACAATTTCAAAATTCAAGCGACGATTCAAAACAATTCAACAAATAGAATCATGGCTGGAATGTATGGTTCGGTTTCGTTATCGAATTCAAAAAGTACAACTGCACTTTCTGTCCCAAGAAAAGCGTTAATTGGTTCTTCTAAAAAACCTCAAGTTTACGTTATCAAAAACGGAAAAGCAATCTTAACTTCTTTCAATGCTGGTACATCTGATGGCGACTACATCGAAGTGGTTTCAGGATTGACAAAAGCTGACCAAATCGTAACGAAAGGTCAAGTGAATTTGCAAAATAACTCAAACGTTAAAACGAATAAATAACTAAGTAATGACACTTACAGAATTATCCATAAAACGTCCATCGTTCATTATCGTAATTTTTACGATTTTAATTGGTGGAGGACTCATATCTTACAATCAGTTGAGCTATGAATTGCTTCCTGATTTCTCCCCTCCTATCCTAACGGTTACTACAACCTACCCTGGCGCTTCCCCTGCGACTGTTGAAAGTCAAGTTTCTAAACCGTTGGAAGATGCCTTGAGTGGATTGGAAAACATCAATGAAGTAACAGCTTTCTCTTTAGACAATGCTTCGGTTATGTTGTTGGAGTTCAAAGCTTCTGCCGACATCGATAAATCATTAGAAGACGCACAGCGAAAAATCAATAATGTATTAAATACTTTACCTGAAGGTGCGAAAACACCAGTTATTGCTAAGATTGAACCGAATGCTTCACCCGTACTTCAAGTGAGTGCTGTGGCAAAAAACATGGACGATCGCGACTTTATGGAGTTGATGGACGACCAGATTTTACCTCAAATCAAACAAACGAAAGGTGTTGCCGAAGTACAAGTAATTGGCGGTGAACATAGAGCATTTCGCGTAAACGTTGACAAAGACAAAATGAAACGTTACGGTTTGTCATTTGCACAAATCAACCAAGCAATTGCAGCTGCGAACGTTGAATTTCCAACAGGGAAAGTAAAAAGCGCTGACGAACAAATGACCGTGCGTTTAGCTGGTAAATTCAAAAATGTTAAAGACCTTGAAAACTTGGTTTTGTATTCGAAAGGGACTTCAGAAGTACGCTTAAGTGACGTGGCTGAAATCATTGATGGCATTGAAGACCAAGTGGCTGTAAGCCGTTACAATGGTGTAAATGGTGTTGGTTTGCGTATTAAAAAACAAAGTGATGCGAATGCTGTTGACATGTCCACTGCGACTAAAGAACGATTCAAACAAATTGAAGAAAAATACAAAAAAGAAGGACTGAAATTTACAATTGCAACCGACACTTCAATTCCAACTATAGAATCTGTTGATGCCGTAATTCACGATTTGGAGTTAGCTGTTATTTTGGTGGCAGCCGTAATGTTGTTATTCTTACACAGTTTGAGAAATGCATTCATTGTATTGGTTTCCATTCCAGCCTCCTTGATTTCAACCTTTATTGTTATGTTTCTTTTGGGTTACACTTTGAATCTGATGACGCTACTTGCAATGTCGCTTGTAATTGGAATCTTGGTCGATGACTCGATTGTGGTTTTGGAAAATATTTATCGCCACTTACAAATGGGTAAAAACCGTCGACAAGCAGCTTTAGACGGACGTAACGAGATTGGTTTTACAGCCTTAGCAATTACACTTGTGGACGTTGTAGTTTTCTCTCCTGTTGTATTCATCGAAGGTACAATTTCTGATATCTTACACCAATTCTCAATTGTAGTAGTGGTTTCAACGCTGATGTCATTATTCGTATGTTTTACATTGACACCATGGTTGGCTTCTCGTTTTGCTAAAGAAATCAAATTGAATCCTAAAAATCCATTCCAAGCGGTATTGTTATGGTTTGAGCGAAGAATTACGATTTTCACTGACCAATATGTTATTTTGGTAGGTTGGTCTTTGCGTCATAAATTGATTATGGGAGGAGCAATTTTGGCTATTTTTATAGGAAGTATGGCGACAATGGGCTTAGGAATTGTTGGTCAAGAATTCGTAGCTCAAGGAGATCAAGGGAAATTCATGATTAAATTGAAATATGAAAAGAGCACAACTTTCGAAGAAAACAACGCGATAACTTTAGAAATCGAAAAAATGATTTTGGCTCAAAAAGATGTCGTTGATATCGTTTTCTCTAACGTTGGTGGACCAAGTTCAGGAATGGGCGCTGCATCTTTCGGTGCTGAAAACAAATCAGAGATTACTGTAAAAATGAAGCCTGGAAAACAGAAGGTTTTTCCGACAATCAATTACATGAATGCGATTCGCGAGAAAATTCAAAATCGCTATCCTGGCATCGAAGTGAAAGCAATGAACATGGGAATGGTGGATTCTGAAGAAGCGCCAATTGAAATTTTCCTTTCGTCCGACGATAGCGAACTGTTGATGAAAGAAGCGCGCAGATTGAAAGTTGCTATTTCGGATATGAAAGGAGCAAAAGACCCAACCATCTCAACAGATGACGTAACTCCAGAAGTACGCATTGATTTGGATAGAGAAAAAATGGGACAATTGGGATTGCCAATCGCAGTTATCGGAATGCAATTACAAAATGCATTAACGGGTAACGACGACAGTCAATTCGACGTGAAAGGACAAGAATACGATATCCGCGTGATGATGGATAAATTTGACCGTAAAAACGTAGACGATGTGAAGAGCTTAACATTTACGGCAAACGATGGAAAACAAGTACGCTTAAGTGAGTTCGCTGAAATCTCAGTTGAAAACGGAAACGGTTCATTGGAACGTAAAAATCGTATTTCAAACACTACAATTCGTGCGTATGTTTTAGGAACTGCGTCTGGAAATGTAGCTTCTGATATTGAGAAATATTTAGAGGAAAATCCATTGGATCC
>CAMDGP010000092.1 GCA_945897765.1 Chitinophaga pinensis | reverse complement strand
AGAAAAATTCGGATATACTTCCGTAATGAGAGTACCTAAACTTCAAAAAATAGTTTTGAGTCAAGGTATGGGTGATGCTGTTGCTGACAAAAAGTTAATTGATAGCGCTGCTGCAGATTTATCAAGAATTGCAGGACAAAAAGCAATCACTACACTTTCTAAAAAGGATATTTCTAATTTTAAGTTGAGAAAAGGAATGCCAATTGGAACTAAAGTTACTTTAAGAGGTGATAGAATGTATGACTTTTTAGATAGACTTTTATCTGTAGCTTTGCCAAGAACAAGAGATTTCAGAGGGATTAATCCAAAAGGTTTTGATGGAAGAGGCAATTTCAATTTAGGAATTAAAGAACATATCATTTTTCCAGAAATTGATATTGATAAAGTGAATAAAATCCTTGGAATGGATATTACATTTGTTACAACTGCTCCAAGTGATGAAGAAGCAAAAGTTTTATTAGACGCATTTGGATTTCCATTTACAAAAAAATAATTAGAAATGGCTAAAGAATCAATGAAAGCGCGTGAGCGCAAAAGAGAAAAGTTAGTTACTCGTTACGCTAAGAAAAGAGAAGAATTAACTAAAATATTGAAGTCTACAGATTCGTCTGAAGAAGTTCAGTCAGCAAAATGGAATGCAATGATGGCAATTCAAAAGCTTCCTGCTAATAGCTCTAAAATCAGAATGCATAACCGTTGTGGTTTGACTGGAAGACCAAGAGGTTATATGCGTCAATTTGGTATTTCTCGTGTAACTTTCAGAGAAATGGCATTGTCTGGGAAAATCCCAGGAGTTAAAAAAGGAAGTTGGTAATTAAGAAACAGCAAAAAAATGAATACAGATCCAATAGCAGATTATTTAACTAGAGTCAGAAACGCAAGTTCTGCTGGTTTAAAAATGGTTGAAATCCCAGGTTCTAATATTAAGAAAGCAATCACTCAAATTCTGTTTGATCAAGGCTATATCTTAAATTATAAATTTGAGGAAGATGACAAACAAGGTGTTATAAAAATAGCACTAAAATACAATTCTTCAACACGTGTTCCTGTTATCACAAAATTGCAAAGAGCATCAAGACCAGGACTAAGAAAATACAGCGGTTCAGAAGACATGCCTCGTATTTTGAACGGTCTAGGAATTGCAATAGTTTCTACATCTAAAGGTGTAATTACTGATAAAGAAGCAAGAAAATTAAATGTTGGTGGTGAAGTTATTTGCTACGTATACTAAAACTATTAAGAAATGTCAAGAATAGGTAAAGCACCAGTTACAATTCCTAGTGGAGTAGAAGTTACTTTCTCAGGGAATGTTGTAAAAGTGAAAGGAAATAAAGGTGAGCTACACCAAAATATCGATCCAGCTATTTCTATTAGCATAGAAGATAAAATAATTACTTTTACTAGAAGTACAGACTCTCCTGATCATAGATCAAAGCATGGTTTATATAGATCCATTGTTCAAAATATGATAATTGGAGTTTCTGATGGATTTAAAAAGCAATTGGAAGTAATCGGAGTTGGTTATAGAGCTACTGCTAACGGTCAACAATTAGAGTTATCATTAGGATATTCTCATGCAATCATTTTTGAAATGCCAAATCAAATTACAGTTACTGCTCTTACTGAAAAAGGTAAAGCACCAGTTGTAACCTTGGAATCTTTTGATAAACAAATGTTAGGGCAAGTTGCAGCTAAAATTCGTTCGTTCAGAAAACCTGAACCTTACAAAGGAAAAGGAATTAAATTTGTTGGTGAAGAAATCCGAAGAAAAGCAGGTAAATCTGCTGGTAAAAAATAATATTTAGATAATATGGCACTGAATAAAGTACTAAGAAGAGCGAAAATCAAAAGAAGAATTCGCAAGAAAATTACAGGAACAGCTGTAACACCAAGATTAACTGTCTTTAGAAGTAATAAGCAAATTTATGCTCAATTGATAGATGACGGATCTGGTAAAACATTAGCATCAGCTGGTTCATTGAAAATGACAGAAGCACAAAAAGTTGCTAAATTAACACAGGCAGCTGTTGTTGGTAAATCAATCGCTGAAAAAGCTTTAAAAGCAGGAATTGAAACAATAGTTTTTGATCGTAACGGTTACTTATATCATGGTAGAATTAAGTCATTGGCTGATTCTGCTAGAGAAGGTGGACTTAAATTTTAATAAGAAATGGCAGCTCAAACAATAAATAGAGTTAAATCAGCAGATATAGAGTTAAAAGACAAACTCGTTGCTGTTAACAGAGTTACGAAAGTAACTAAAGGTGGTAGAACTTTTAGTTTTTCAGCGATCGTTGTGGTTGGTGATGAACATGGAGTAGTAGGTCATGGATTAGGTAAAGCTAAAGAAGTAACAGAAGCTATTACTAAAGGTATCGACGATGCTAAGAAGAACCTAATTAAAGTTCCAATTTTACGTGGAACCGTTCCTCATACTCAAAAAGGAAAATATGGTGGAGCTGAAGTATTATTAAAACCAGCAACTGAAGGTACAGGTGTTATAGCAGGTGGTGCGATGCGTGCTGTATTAGAAAGTGTTGGTGTACATAATGTGCTTGCAAAATCACAAGGTTCATCTAATCCTCACAACGTTGTTAAAGCAACAATTGATGCTCTTTCAAAAATGAGAGATGCAATTGCAGTAGCAAGACAAAGAGGAATTACGTTGGATAAAGTTTACAATGGTTAATAATATTAGATATGAGCATTATTAAAATAAAACAAGTACGAAGCGCAATTAAGAGACCTGCTGATCAAAAAGCAACGATCAAAGCATTAGGTTTTAGTCGCTTAAACCAAGTTTTAGAAAAAGAGGGAACGCCTCAGATTCTTGGTATGATTAACAAGGTAAAGCACCTTTTATTAGTTGTTGAATAAGAATAATAAAAAATTAGAAATGAATTTACATAATCTTACTCCTGCAAAAGGATCTGTAAAAAGAGTGAAGAGAATTGCACGTGGACAAGGTTCAGGTCATGGAGGTACATCAACTCGTGGTCACAAAGGAGCTAAGTCAAGATCTGGTTACAAAACAAAGATTGGTTTTGAAGGTGGTCAAATGCCTTTACAAAGACGTGTTCCAAAATTTGGCTTTAAAAACATCAATAGAGTTGAATATAAAGCAATTAATTTAGATATTTTAGAGTATTTAGCTGCTGTAAAAGGTATCACTGAAATGACTCCAGAAGTCTTTAAAGAGAATGGTTTGTTATCTAATAATGAACTAGTTAAAGTTCTTGGAAGAGGTGAATTAAAGGCTAAAATTACTGTATCCGCCAATGGGTTTTCCACTACTGCTGTCGCAGCAATTGAAGCTTTAGGTGGTACATGTTCAAAAATCTAACTATCTTTGCAAACTTTTAGATGAAACGATTTATACAAAACATACAAAATATTTGGAAAGTTGAAGAACTTCGAAACCGAATAGTTTTAACTTTAGGGCTGATATTAGTTTATCGTGTTGGTTCGTTTATCATCATCCCTGGTGTGAACTATGATGCGCTTTCAACAAAGCAATCGACTCAAAACACTTTAGAGACATTGTTATCTTTGTTCTCTGGTGGTGGTTTTACCAATGCTTCTGTCATGGCTCTTGGTATAATGCCTTACATTAGTGCATCCATCATAATGCAATTATTAGGCATGGCAGTACCTGCAGTTCAGAAAATGCAAAGTGAAGGAGAATCTGGCCGTAAACAAATTAACAATTACACAAGGATTCTTACTATTGTAATCTGTGCACTACAAGCTCCTAGTTATTTATCGCTTTACGTTCAACAAAAAGGTGCAATGCCTTTGGACGCATCCACTTTCTGGTGGACTCAAACTATTTTAGTTTTAATAGCTGGCTCTATGTTTGCTGTTTGGTTAGGTGAAAGAATTACAGAAAAGGGTATTGGTAATGGTATTTCTTTATTAATAACTGTTGGTATTTTATCACGTTTACCTGGTGCTTTCTTTGCTGAATTTGGACAATCAGTTCAAGGTGGTAACCTAATTAAATTGGTTTTAGAAATTGTTGCTTTTATGTTAGTAGTATTGGTTACTATTTTGATTGTACAAGGAGTTCGACAAATCCCATTAAATACAGCAAAACGAGTTGTTGGTGCTAGAAATGTTGATGAAAGAGGGGCTAGAAGCTATTTACCGATTAAAGTAAATGCTAGTGGGGTTATGCCAATAATTTTTGCACAGGCTATTATGACAATACCTGTAATGATTTATTCTAGTGCAACTGATCCTGCAGAGCAAGGTGGTGCAATTCAAAGAACACTTGGTGATGTCTATGGCTTAAGTTATAATTTATTGTTGTGTGTCTTAATTATTGTCTTTACCTATTTTTACACTGCGATTATGATTAATCCAAGTAAGATAGCAGATGATTTAAAAAGAAGCGGCGGATTCATTCCTGGTGTTAGACCTGGAGAAGAAACTGCTGAGCATATTGATTCTGTTGTAACTCGTATTACTTTCCCTGGTTCATTGTTTTTAGCTTTAATTGCTGTTTTACCCGCAATAGCGAAAATGGCAGGTGTCAACGACGGCTTCGCAATGTTCTTTGGTGGCACATCAATTTTAATTATGGTTGGTGTAGTTTTAGATACTCTACAGCAAATTGAAACATATCAGTTGAATCGTCACATGGATAGTTTAATGGAAGGAACAAGAGTAAGAGGAAGAAGAGAAGCGAACGAATTATCTGGGTTTTAAAAAATGGCAAAACAATCATCAATTGAACAAGATGGAGTTATACTCGAAGCATTACCAAATGCAATGTTTAGAGTAGAATTAGAAAATGGACATATTTTAACCGCTCATATTTCTGGAAAAATGAGAATGTTTTACATTAAAATTTTACCAGGTGATAGGGTTAAAGTTGAAATGTCACCATACGATTTATCAAAGGGCAGAATATCTTTTCGATATAAATAATAAAATAAGAAAAAATGAAAGTAAGAGCATCCGTAAAAAAGAGAACAGCTGACTGTAAAATTGTTAAGCGTAAAGGTAGAGTTTACGTAATTAACAAAAAAAATCCAAAGTTAAAACAACGTCAAGGTTAATTTATTTAGAATATGGCACGTATTGCAGGTATTGACTTACCAAAAAACAAAAGAGGTGTAATTGGTTTAACTTACATCTATGGTATCGGAAGAAGTACTTCAAAAAAGATTTTGAATGACAACGGTATTGATGAAAATATTAAAGTTCAAGATTGGAATGATGATCAACTTGGTTTGATTCGTACTTCAATAAATGAAGTTAAAACAGAAGGACAATTGCGTTCTGAAGTTCAGTTAAACATAAAACGTTTAATGGATATTGGTTGTACAAGAGGTATTCGACACAGAGCTGGATTGCCTTTAAGAGGACAAAGAACAAAAAATAATTCTAGAACTAGAAAAGGTAAAAGAAAGACTGTTGCGAACAAGAAAAAAGCAACTAAATAATAGATAGTATTATGGCAAAAACGAATCAAAAAAAGAAAAAAAATGTAAAGGTTGAGGCAGCTGGTGAAGCTCATATACAAGCAAGCTTTAACAATATTATTATTTCTTTAACAAACAATGCTGGGCAAGTTATTTCTTGGTCATCAGCTGGTAAAATGGGTTTTAAAGGTTCTAAGAAAAACACTCCTTACGCTGCTCAAATTGCTGCTGAAGATTGTTCTAAAGAAGCACATGATTTTGGATTAAGACGCGTTAAAGTTTATGTTAAAGGACCAGGTGCTGGTAGAGAGTCTGCTATTCGTGCAATTCATAATACAGGAATTGAGGTAACTGAAATCGTTGATGTTACTCCACTTCCTCACAATGGTTGTCGTCCTCCTAAAAGAAGAAGAGTTTAATAAATAAGTAACAACCTCGGGAAACATATCATCGAAGGAATGCCTTAATTCATGATTCCCAACTAAATTTATACTATGGCAAGATACACAGGTCCTAAATCAAAAATTGCACGTCGTTTTCGCGACCCAATTTTTGGCGCTGACAAAGCGTTGGATAGAAGAGCTTACGGTCCAGGGCAACATGGTCCATCAAAAAGAAGAGGTGGTAAACAATCAGAATAAGCCATTCAACTTGGTGAAAAACAAAAAGCAAAATATACATACGGTATATTAGAGCGTCAGTTCTCGAATCTTTTCGAAAAAGCTTCAAGAATGAAAGGTATTACTGGTGAAGTTTTACTACAACTTTGTGAAGCAAGATTAGATAATGTGGTTTACCGAATGGGTATAGCACCAACAAGAAGAGGTGCTAGGCAATTAGTATCTCACAAACATATTACTGTGAATGGCGAAGTGGTTAACATACCATCTTACACATTAAAAATAGGTGATGTTGTTGGAGTTCGAGAAAAGTCTAAATCACTAGAAGCTATTACTGGTTCCTTATCAGCTAGCTCAAAAAAATACGATTGGTTAGATTGGGATAAATCAAATATGACGGGTAAAGTTTTAAATACTCCTTCAAGAGAAATGATTCCAGAAAACATCAGAGAGCAGTTAATCGTCGAGTTATATTCTAAATAATATATAAGCAAGAAAATGGCAATATTGGATTTTCAAAAACCGGACAAAGTAATTATGATTCACTCCGATGAGTTCAACGGAGAATTCGAATTTCGTCCACTCGAGCCTGGATATGGTATCACAGTCGGAAACTCACTTCGTAGAATTTTATTATCTTCATTAGAGGGTTTTGCGATTTCTTCAATAAAAATTCATGGTGTAGATCACGAATTTTCAACAATGAAAGGTGTTGTTGAAGATGTTACTGAAATTATTTTGAATTTGAAACAAGTTCGTTTCAAAAGACAAATTGAAGGAACAGACTCTGAAACAGTTATCATTTCGGTTAGTAATCAAAACACTTTAACAGCTGGAGATATCGGTAAATTTACAAGTGCTTTTCAGGTTTTAAATCCTGATTTAGTCATTTGTAATATGGAATCTTCTGTAAAAATCGAAATGGAATTAACTATTATTAAAGGTAGAGGTTACGTTCCTGCAGAAGAGAATAAGTCTACAAGTGCGCCTTTTGGTACAATTTTTATTGACTCTATTTTTACACCAATCGTTAATGTTCAATACGCAATCGAAAATTTCCGTGTAGAACAAAAAACAGATTACGAAAAATTAGTTTTCAATATCAAAACCGACGGATCAATTCATCCAAAAGAAGCATTAAAAGAAGCTGCTAAAATTTTAATTCACCATTTTATGTTGTTTTCTGATGAAAGAATCACATTAGATAGCGAAATAAAAGCTGAAACAGAAGAATTTGATGAGACTTCTTTACACATGCGTCAATTGTTGAAAACAAAATTAGTGGACATGGATCTTTCAGTAAGAGCATTAAACTGTTTGAAAGCAGCAGACGTGGAAACATTAGGAGATCTTGTTTCTTTTGCTAAATCTGATTTATTAAAATTTAGAAACTTCGGTAAAAAATCTTTAACAGAATTAGAGGATTTAGTGGATAATAAAGGATTGACTTTCGGTATGAATGTAGCGAAATATAAATTAGACAAAGATTAAGATTTGAATCATGAGACACGGAAATAAAGTAAATCATTTAGGGAGAAAAACTGGTCATAGAAAAGCGATGCTTTCAAATATGGCTTGCTCGCTAATAGAACATAAAAGAATAAACACAACTCTTGCAAAAGCTAAAGTTTTGCGTGGATTTGTTGAACCAATTTTAACAAAATCAAAAACTGATTCTACTCACTCTAGAAGAACTGTTTTCTCTTATTTACAAAACAAAGATGTAGTAACTGAATTGTTTAGAGATATAGCTCCAAAGATTGCAGAAAGAAACGGTGGATATACAAGAATTATCAGAACAGGTTTCAGACTTGGTGATAATGCTGAAATGTGTATGATTGAATTAGTTGATTTCAATGATATTTACACAAATGAAAAAGCTAAGAAAACAACTCGTCGTTCGAGAAGAGGTGGTTCTGGAGTAGCTAAAGAAGTTGTAAATACAACCGAAGAAGTAGTATCTGATGCAGTTGTTGAAGC
>CAMDGP010000091.1 GCA_945897765.1 Chitinophaga pinensis | reverse complement strand
ACAAGTGGATTTAAACCATTTCGCCTGATGAAAAATTATTTTTCGCACCGAAAAGCGTTTAAAATGGGTTATAAACGAGCGAAAGAAATCATTGGGCAACCTGAAATTGTGCATTTAAATATCGTTTATCCATTAGGAATTTGGGCACTTTGGTTGAAATGGCGTTATAAAATCCCTTACATTATCACTGAAAATTCAAGCGGTTTCCATGTTGATAGCGATCATGTATATCCTAGTCCGATTTTGAGATTGAGTAAATTGATAATTAAAAATGCTTCTTATGTTTTGCCTGTGAGTCAAAATTTATTGAAAAGCATGCAGAAACTAAGTCCAAATTCAAAGTTTGGAACTGTCTCAAATGTGGTTAATGAACACCTTTTCAAAGAAACACCGAATGAAATTGTTGATGAAATTAAATTAATTCACATTTCTACTGGCGTTGATTCGATTAAAAACCTTTCAGGAATGATTCGAGTAATGAATTCCTTGAAAAGCGAATATCCACAAGTAAAATTAGACATTGTAAGTGATGGGGATATTGAATATGCCAAACAACTTGCAAATGAATTAGAGATTAATCATAACGTTTTATTTCACAGCACAAAAACAACCGCTGAAGTAGCAAAAATGATGCAAGTGAGCCATGCTTTGTTGCAATTCAGTAATTACGAAAATTTTCCGTGTGTGATAGCTGAGGCGATGATGTGTGGAAAACCGGTTTTATCTTCCAACGTAAATGGAATTCCTGAGCATGTCAACGAAATCAATGGAATGTTAGTCAATCGTGGAGACGAAGTAGCTTTGAAAAATGCGATTATTTCCTTCGCTCAAAATCCGAAAAAGTTCAACTCAGCTCAAATTCGTGAGTACGCCATGAAGCATTTTAGTTATTCGGAAGTTGGAAAGCAATTTACGGAGATCTATAGTGAAGTTAAAAGTTAAGAACTAATAGTTAAAAGTTGAAAAACAAAATAAATAATAGTTTTGAAGCACTTTTAATTAATTTTTTTCTGAAGTCAAAATTAAAAATCAAGAATCAAGCATCTTTACTAAACATTCCTTTTCAAAGCTTGTTTCTAAAGCATGTATCAATTAAAAAGAACACAATTCGTTAAAACCGACATCAAGACATGTTGGGACTTTTTCTCACGACCTGAGAATCTAAAAAAAATCACGCCAGAATATATGGGTTTCGACATCAAAGTTGATTTACCTGAAAAAATGTATGAAGGACAAATGATTGAATATACGGTTCGTCCGTTGTTTGGAATTCCGATGTCTTGGATTACTGAAATTAAAACAGTTAAAGAAAATGAGTTTTTTGTAGACGAACAGCGCAAAGGACCTTATACAATATGGCACCATGAACACCATTTTAAAGAAGTGGAAGGTGGCGTAGAAATGACGGATATTGTTACTTATGTTGTTCCATTAGGAATTTTAGGAAAAATAGCACATCCAATTATTGTAAAAGGAAAATTGGAAGAAATTTTCAAACATCGTTTTGAGCAAGTCGATAAAATATTTAATGGACGTTAATTTTTACTAAGAAATTAAAACCAATTTCTTAAAGTTTATCTTTGCAACCCATGGAAAAAGAAACTGTTATTAAAGTAGAACATCTCGCTAAAAGTTTTGGAAGTTTTCAAGCCGTGAAAGATGTATCGTTCACTGTCAGTCGTGGTGATGTATTTGGTTTTTTGGGACCAAATGGAGCTGGAAAAAGTACAACTATTCGATGTTTGCTTTCTTTGATCAAACCGAATGCTGGAAGTATTGAATTATTTGGTAAATCCTATAGTAATAGTCGTTCAGAAATTTTATCCAAAATTGGAAGCATCATTGAAAAACCAGATTTCTACAAATATTTGTCAGCTCAGAAAAATCTAGAGATTTTCGCTCGAATTTCGGGAGCAACAGTTTCTAAATCTCAAATTGGTGAAATGCTTGAATTTGTTGGTCTTGCAGGTAGGGGAGGAGACAAAATTGGAGGATTTTCACACGGGATGAAACAGCGCTTGGGAATTGCTCAAACTTTGTTGCACCAGCCCGATTTGATTATTTTAGATGAACCAACAACAGGCCTCGACCCACAAGGAATCGTTGAAATCAGAAATTTGATTCTTCGCTTGAAAAATGAGCAAAACAAAACGATTTTACTTTCATCGCATCAACTTTCTGAAATTGAATTGATTGCCAATCGAATGGTGATTATAAATAAAGGGAAATCAATCGTAGAAGGTGAAGTTCAAGATTTATTGAATGCACAAGAATTGTTGGTTCACCTTGAAGTTGATGCTGTTGAAAAAGCGAAACAAGTAATTTCAGCTCATTTTAACAATGCGCAATTTGTCGGAGAAACAGCTACTGAATTAGAAGTTGCAATCGAGAAAAGTCAAGTTCCAAATTTAAATAAAGCCTTGATTGAGAATGGTGTGCAAGTTTTTGCTTTAGAGCCTAAACGCAAGTTAGAAGATTTTTTCATGAAAATAGTTCAATCCTAATGTTACTAAAAAATACGTATAACGAATTTGTAAAAATTCTTGCTAAACCAAGAAGTTACTTGGGAATTGGCGCATTAACTTTATTAATTGGAGTAATTTTGTTTGCCATGAAAGCAGATGGAGGGTCGTTTATTTCTTTCGTTACCGCCTCTTTTGAACAAACGCTTTCTTTTAATGGCAACATTTTGAATGGAAATCTAATAGGATTTATCATTCTTCAAATGCTGATTATACATATTCCTTTGCTGGTTGCTTTGGTAACAGGTGATTTAATTTCTGGAGAAGCAGCAATGGGAACTGTAAGAATGTTGGCAAGTAAACCAATTTCTAGAACAAATATTGTCCTTTCTAAATTCATCGCTGGAGCAGTTTACACATTGATTTTGACACTTTGGCTGGGATTTTTAGCGTTGATTGTTTCCAAATGGATTTTCGGAACGGGTGACTTAATCGTTTTAAACAGCGATGGTTTGGTGATTCTACAGGAACAAGATATTCTGTGGCGATATGGTTTAGCATTTATGGTAGCATTTCTTTCCTTGCTGACGATTTCAACTTTGTCAATTTGTCTTTCCGCATTCGCTGATAATTCAATCGGACCAATCGTTTCAACAATGGCGATAATTATACTTTTTACAATTATTGGGTCTTTGGATGTTTCTGTTTTTGACGCAATAAAACCCTTTTTATTTACAACTCACATGGCATCTTGGAGAAGTTTCTTTGAAGATCCAATTCCAATGAGTAAAATCATTCAATCGGTTGTTATATTGTTAGCTCACAATATAATATTAGTTATTATAGCAATCGTTAAATTCAATAAAAAAGACATTACATCATAATGAAATAAGCCACAACGAGATTCTTTACAATCAAAGAAGAATTTATTAGGCGATTCCATATGACCATTGAAAAACTATTAACACATATGAAAAAAATACTCATATTCAGCGCATTTCTACTTTTAACCTTTCTTTCAAAAGCACAAGAAGCAGATGCTATTTTAGCGAAAGTCGTTGCGAAAATTAACGCAGTGAACGATTATTCTGTAGATGCAAATATTAAAGCTGATATTCCACTTATCAAAATATTCCCTGTAAACGCATCAATTTATTTTAAGCAAAAAGATAAATTCAAGGTTGTTTCTAAAGGTATTGCAATTTTGCCAAAACAAGGATTCACAGATATGAACACATTTTTAGCAAAGAAAAGTGCGTACATGGTTGTAGAAAGTGGAACAAAAACGATTGGTGAAATAAAAACGACGCAATTAACTGTAATTCCAACTGGCGATAATAATGAATTTGTTCTTGCTAAATTGTGGATTGACACAAAAAGAAATTTGATTTTGAAATCCCAAATCACGACAAGAAGCAGTGGAACAGTTGTCGTTGATTACAGTTATGCTGATCAAGCAGAATTTGCACTTCCTAATCAGTTGGTTTTTACAGTTGATGTAAAGAAATTTAAATTGCCAAAAAGTGTAGCCGCAGACTTGCATGATACGGACAATAAAAAGAAGAAAGATGCTAAAGGTGAAAAATCAGGAACAATTGTAATCAAATTAACAAATTACAAAGTGAATAAAGGCATCAATGATTCTGTTTTCAAAGACAAGAAATAACTTCTTTGTTAGATTGAATCTACTTCTTTAGCAGAGTTAAGGAAATCAATCAAAAAAATTACTTGATATAAGTGTAATTCATTTTTTCTTTGAATTGTTCGCCTTTCAAAATAATCGTTGAACCATCAATTTTTCGGTCAGAAAGTTCAGAAATATTGATTTTTAAATCTTTGTATAAATAGGCTTTACACATATCGTTATTCGCATTGTGAATCAATTTAATACTTCTAATTGGAGGCATCGATTTAGCAATTTCGGTTGAACCAATCATTTCAAAAGAATGTTCTTCACATCCACCACCGTAACCAACTTTTAGTAACAAATAATTACCTTCAATCTTTGCTTCGATTATTTCAATCGGGTCAGAAAACGTTGTAATATCTCCTAATTTTGCTGTTATTTCAGTCATTTTATTTGATTTTTGATTCTTTTTTGATGTTGCATTTTTAGGGGTTTTACAAGCAAAAAAGATTGGCAGTGTTATAAAAAGGATAAGATATTTCATATTCTATAATTTATTTAAAATTACTAATTCTTTCCAAAGTTAAAGATTTTGTGAATTGTAGAATGAATAATTATTGTGCCAATTTTTTAGTTGTTAAATGCATTTCTCTTCAGTTAAGATAAAACTCCATTCATTAACGAGTTATTTTTAACTTTGGAAAAAATTGAAAATATGGGATTATTAGATAATAAAATCGTTTTAATTACGGGTGCTTCCCGTGGCATTGGAAAAGCTATCGCGGAAGAATGTGTCAACCAAGGTGCAACTGTAGCATTTACATACCTTTCTTCGGAAGAAAAAGCACGCGCTTTAGAAGCTGAATTGACTGCAAATGGAGGGAAAGCAAAAGGTTTCCGTTCAGATGCATCGAAATTTGATGACGCTCAAAAATTAGTGGACGATGTGGTTGCTGAATATGGAACTATCGACGTTTTAGTAAATAATGCGGGTATCACACGCGACAATTTATTAATGCGTATGACGGAAGAAATGTGGGATGAAGTAATCAATACCAATTTAAAATCAGCATTTAACTTAACGAAAGCAGTTCAACGTCCAATGTTGAAAGCACGTAAAGGTTCAATCATTAATATGTCTTCAGTTGTTGGTGTGAAAGGTAACGCTGGACAATCAAATTACGCGGCTTCAAAAGCAGGGTTAATTGGTTTTACAAAATCAATTGCTGCAGAATTAGGATCTAGAAACATTCGTTGCAACGCGATTGCTCCTGGATTTATCGAAACTGAAATGACAGAAGCTTTAGACCAAAAAGTTGTGGAAGAATGGAGAAATGGCATTCCATTGAAACGTGGCGGTCAACCAATCGACGTTGCAAATGCAACAGTATTCTTAGCGTCTGAGATGTCAGCTTACATTACAGGACAAACACTACATGTTTGTGGTGGAATGTTGATGTGATAAAACATTAAATAAAATTCAATGAATATTCGTCCGCGAAGAAATCGTAAGTCAGCTGCCATTCGAAACATGGTGGAAGAAACAAAATTGGGCGTTGAAAACCTGATTTATCCTATCTTTTTGAAAGATGGAAAAAACATAAAAGATGAGGTTTTATCGCTTCCGAATAATTACCGTTGGTCGATTGATCGGTTGTTGCCAGAAATTGAAGAATGCATGAATCTTGGGATTTATACGTTTGATATTTTTCCAGCTGTAGATGAAGAATTGAAAGATAAAATCGCGTCGTACAGTTACGCTGACGATAATTTTTACTTGGATGCCATTCGTCAAATCAAAGAGCGTTTTCCAGAATCTGTTGTTATGAGTGACGTGGCAATGGATCCTTATTCATCTGACGGACACGATGGTTATGTGGAAAATGGAAATATCTTAAACGACGAAACATTACCGATTTTGGCTCGAATGACAATAGCACAAGCACAAGCAGGTGTGGATATCATCGGACCTTCAGACATGATGGATGGTCGAGTAGGAGTGTTGCGTCAAGCTTTGGACGAAGAAGGATTTACAGATGTGAGTATCATGTCGTATTCAGCAAAATATGCAAGTGCTTTTTACGGTCCTTTCCGCGATGCTTTGAATTCAGCACCGAAATCGGGGGACAAGAAAACGTATCAGATGAATCCGGCTAATAAACGAGAAGCACTTTTGGAGGCGCAATTGGATTTTGAAGAAGGCGCGGATTTGTTGATGGTGAAACCCGTTTTATGTTATTTGGATGTCATTCATTTATTGCGTGAAAATTTCACAATACCAATTACAGCTTACAATGTGAGTGGCGAATGCGCAATGGTTTATGCAGCAGCAAAAAACGGTTGGTTGGATTACGATCGAGCAGTTTTTGAAATGTTGCTTAGTATTAGACGTGCTGGAGCAGATGGAATTTTAACCTATTTCGCTAAAGATTTTGCTAAAATGGTAAGGAAATAATTTATTAGATGGAAATATATCATATAGAAAATCAATACATCGATTTTGAGAAATTCGAGCAAATTCTATCTTCAGGTGCGAGAGTTGAATTAAGCGAATCTACCAAAAAATCCATTTTAAATTGCCGAGCGTATTTGGACGAAAAAGTAGAAAGATCAGAAGAATTGATTTACGGTATTAATACTGGTTTTGGTTCTTTATGTAACACTGCGATTTCGAAAGATGATTTAGAGCAATTACAACGCAATTTGGTGCTTTCTCATTCGTGTGGAATGGGAGAGGAAGTGCAGCATGAAATTGTAAAACGCATGTTATTACTGAAAGTATTGGGCATATCAAAAGGAAATTCGGGTGTTCAATTAGAAACCATTGAACGCTTGCTATTCTTCTATAACGAAAACATTTTTCCAGTAGTTTATCAGCAAGGAAGTCTAGGCGCATCCGGAGATTTAGCACCATTGGCACATTTATCTTTACCGCTTTTAGGCGAAGGTGAAGTGGATTGCAAAGGAAAACGAATTTCAGGAAAAGAATTAAATGAGACTTTTGGATTAGAAGCGATTGTCTTGCAATCTAAAGAAGGTTTGGCTTTATTGAATGGGACACAATTCATGAGTGCTTACGCAAGTTATTGTTTAGCTCACAGTCAAAAGCTTTGGATGAACTTTAATCAAGTTGCTGCATTGTCATTAGAAGCATATGATGGAAGAATCAATCCTTTTCAAGCAAACGTGAATGTGATTCGAAATCATCCTGGGCAAATAGAAACTGCTGAATTTTTCAGAAATTTATTAGCGGGAAGTGAGATTGTAGCGCAAGAAAAAGCGCACGTTCAAGATCCATATTCGTTTCGTTGCATTCCTCAAGTTCACGGTGCGACAAGAGATACCTTGAATCATTGTCAAAATGTAGTCGAACGCGAAATCAATGCAGTTACAGACAATCCAACTATTTTTCCAGATGAAGACGATGTGGTTTCTGCAGGAAATTTCCACGGTCAACCTTTGGCTTTGGTATTAGATTTTATGGCAATTGCAATGTCAGAAATGGGAAGTATTTCAGAACGACGAGTTTATAAATTGATTTCTGGAACAAGAGGTTTACCTCCGTTTTTAGTGGCAAATCCCGGTCTGCATTCAGGATTAATGATTGCTCAATATACATGTGCGTCAATAGTCAGTCAAAACAAACAATTGTGTACCCCAGCATCTGTTGACACAATTGATTCGAGTAACGGACAAGAAGATCACGTGAGTATGGGGGCCAATGCTGCAACGAAATTATATCGAGTAATACAAAATTGTTATTCAATTATTGGAATCGAATTATTGAATGCTGCACAAGCTTTTGAGTTCAGAAGACCGTTAAAAAGTTCAGAAAAAGTAGAAGCTTTGTTTCAAGCATTTAGAAAAGAAGTTAACTTTATCGAAATAGATTTGAATACTTCGGTTGAGATCAAGAAGGCGGTGGAGTTTGTTAAACGGATGTAGAATTGAGAGTAAAAAGTGAAGAGTGAAAAGTGAAAAATTGAGAGTTCGAAGTGAGGTTTAG
>CAMDGP010000090.1 GCA_945897765.1 Chitinophaga pinensis | reverse complement strand
GACCACCGTTGTTATTGCCATTTTGGTTGTTGCCATTCTGACCTACGTTGTTATTACCATTCTGACCAACGTTGTTTCCGTTATGACCAACGTTGTTGTTACCGTTCTGATCACCGTTGTTGTTGCCATTCTGACCACCATTGTTATTGCCATTCTGACCTACGTTGTTTCCGTTCTGACCACCATTGTTGTTGCCGTTCTGACCACCATTATTGTTGCCGTTCTGACCACCGTTGTTATTGCCATTTTGGTTGTTGCCATTCTGACCTACGTTGTTATTACCATTCTGACCAACGTTGTTTCCATTCTGACCACCATTGTTATTGCCGATCTGACCACCGTTATTGTTGTTGTTGCCATTCTGACCTAAGTTGTTATTATTATTTGGTAAAGAGTCAGAACCATTTGGGTTTGTTCCGTTTGTATTATTCGGATTTCCATTCGAATTACTTGTAATAACTCTATCTTTTTCATTGTTTTTAATAGCTAACAGTAAATCTTGAGGACAACCTTCATTTTCAAAAGTTCCTATTATGTCTATACATTTATCAACTAAATCAGAAACCCCATCTCCATCCGTGTCAATATTCTTGAGGCTTACACCTCTTCTATTCACTATGTTACCTATTGGAGTGTCTTTTTCATCATCCATAAAATTTGCAACTCCATCCCCATCATCATCACGAAGATTTGATTGCAATTGTTTGTTTAAGCTATCCAAATTTTTATTTTCATCTTCAAGATAAGACATATCAGGAAAACAAGGTGTAAATGCCCAGTCCATGTGAGAACCGTATTTACCTAAATAGAAATTTAGACCAACTGTTCCATTTGCATAAAAACCGTCAAATCCTCTATTAAATACACTATTATACATGTCCCAAGTATATTGCTGATAAATATGCCAAACAAAAGAGACATCAGTAGTAATTGAAAAACGTTCGTTAACTTTAAATTGCGGTGCTAAACCAAACATAAAGTTTACCATTTTATCCGTTTCTGGATTTACTTTACTCCAAAGCCAAGACATTCCTCCACCGGCATGAAATAATAAACTTGTTTTTTCGGAAAAATTCTCAAACTGCATAAGTCGTCCAATGTCTAGTACAAATTGTACAGAAGTTCTTGCATATTTAGAGTTAAAAGGTTTACTTGTTCCAGTATTGCTCCAAATACCTGTTTTATCATGACTAATTCTATCAAAACCAACATCCCATTTTAAACCATACTTATTATTAAACATAAAGCGTGTTCCTGTGGAAATGTGATAAAGACCAATTGTATTAGACCAATAATCAGGAGAATATGGTTTTACGGCATTAGATACACCTGGATTTAATTCAATCGACCAACGATTATTATATCCTTGCGAAAAAAGTGAATTTGGGATAAATAGTAGTAAAGTAATTGCTAATAACGTTTGACGCATTCTCCTTTTCTTGCAAAGATAAATAAATAAATGTATTAAAATAAACTGAAAAGTCAATCCTTTGAAAGTATGAACCTAACAAGTTTATACTTACTCAAATCATAATATTCTAATTCCATAGATTCTTTTGTTATTAAAATAACTCTAGCGTCAATAGAATCTAAATTTTGTCTAAAAAAAATTCGATCCAATTTTGAATTAAAGATGTATTTTTCTTGATCTAATTTGAAAGTATCTTTTATAGTAAATCCATTCAAATTTATATATCGATAAGAAACATTAGCACTTATGGTTTTTAAATCTGAATTAAAGGTAAAAGATCCATTTGGAAGCGAATCGAAATACATAAATCCTTCACCATCTACAATTCGAATTAAATTAACTGTCCAATTTCCGTCCATTTTTTTATCAAGATATTTTTCTTTGGAACAAGAAACAAAAAGTATAAAGGTTGCAAAAAGTATAAAAGTGAATCTCATTGAATAGCAGCTAAAACCATTGCGTGAATACCTGTTTTTATTGCATTTTGATCGATATCAAATCTTGGGTGATGTACTCCGTAATCAATCCCTCTTTGAGCGTTAGCAACACCTAAACGAAAGAAAACAACTGGAATTTTTTGACTGTAAAAAGCAAAATCTTCAGCTGTCATTCGAATTGGAAGATCATGAACTTTGTCTTTTCCAAAATTAGCTTCAAAACTACTTTTTAGTTGAAGTGTCAATTCAAGATCATTCTTCAAAAAAGGATAACCTTTTGAAATTGTAAGCTTAATTTCTCCTTTATAATCATTCGAAATCTTTTCAGCTAATGCGATTAATTTATTGTGAGCCAGAGCTCTCCATTCCTCATCCATTGTACGAAAAGTACCTTTAATTTCGCATGTTGATGGAATTACATTTGTTGAACCTAAAGCTTCAAAACGTCCAAAAGTTAAAACATGAGGAACTTCTAGAGGGCAAATTGATTCTAGTAATTCTTTAGCTTCAATTACAAAGCTTGCTCCCATCATCAAAGGGTTGACACATTTTTCTGGTAAAGCCCCATGACCACCGATTCCTTGAATTGAAACGTGAATTTCGTCGCTTGAGGCCATATATAAGCCAGAGCGAATTCCTAAATTTCCGACTTCAAATTCTGGAAATACATGTAAACCATACATTCTTTCCACTTTCGGATTTTCTAGCACTCCTGCATCAATCATTAAACTTGCTCCTCCGGGATTCGTTTCTTCACCCGGTTGAAAAATTAATTTAATTGGTTGAGAAAGTTCTTCTTTTAAATCATTGAGTATTTCTGCTGCTCCTAACAAAACCGAAGTATGAACATCGTGTCCACAAGCGTGCATAATTCCGTCATTCAGCGATTTATATGCAACATTATTTTCTTCTTGAATTGGCAGCGCATCTAAATCTGCTCTTAAACCAATACAATTTTGATTTTCGCTATGATGACTAGCTTTGATAATAGCGACTATTCCAGTTTCTGCAACTTCAGTTTGATGTGGAATTCCTAATTGAGTTAACTTTTCAGCAACAAAACCCATTGTTTTAAATTCCTGAAACGACAATTCTGGATGCTGATGTAAATACTCACGATAGGAAACAATCCTTGGGAAAATTGCTTCTATTTTATTAAGAATAAGTGAATTTAATTTATGCTTCATCGTTACTAACAGCTGTATAACCCGACATCATTAAACGAATAGAAACGTAAGCCAATAAAATTCCAAATACCAACTTTACCATTCCTGGAGATAATTTTAAAGAAAGCTTAGAACCAAAATAAGCACCAACTACAAATGTTGATGCGACAATTAATCCAAATTTCCAGTTGACATTATCTGTTTTCCAATAATTGATTACTGCAAAAATCACAACTGGCATCGACAAAACAAACAAACTTGTTCCTTGCGCTTGATGTTGTGTTAGTCCAAGAAAGAAAACCAATGCAGGAACGATAATGATTCCGCCACCAACACCAACAAAGCCACTAAGAATTCCAGCAAATAATCCAATTAAAACAAGAATCACGATCGTCTGAATGGTCATAGATTAAATTTTACCAAATGTAAGAAAGAATATTGTTACAATGAAGTTCAAATTGAATCAATAGACTTAAGCTTCTGAATATTTTTTGAAGCAACCAATCCAATTGAAAAAAGAATAAAAAATAGCATTTGTAATTGCAGCCAAATGGGATTTGTTGAAAAAATACCTGTCATAAAAAATAAGAAAGAAGCTAAAATTAAACTAACTGTAACAAGTTTGTTTTTCTTTTTTAATAAAGCTGAAAAAGATAAAATAAAAACGAAAATAGAAATTGGATAAAACAACCATCTCCAACTTGATATTAGAACCTCCGGATTTTGTAGAATTGTATAATTCAAAAATACTTGAACAATGAAAAAACTCAATAATAGTAACTGAATAACTATACTTTTTCCTTTAATAAAATAGTTAAGAATAAAAGAAGTCAAACTTAAAACACTAGCGATAAATACGTTTAACCAAGGAAATAAATCAAGATTCATTATTTTAAAGCCAGAATAAAGAACAGTAAGTCCTAAAATAACTGTCAATAAAAGGGTTATTCGTTTGAAATTCAATTGTTTTACTTTGAAGATTTAAATAAATTTTTATTAACTATTCTTTTCGACGCGATTTTTCGGTAGCACAAACCAATTGCCATAATGCTCTTGCTCCAACATTTGCATCCCAATCTCCATTTTCACCAGGAGCAACTTCATTCAAATCAAATCCAATTATTGTTCTTCCAGAAGCTACAAGTTTAAAAAGTAAGTAAGAAATCTCTTGTAAATCAAAACCTCCAATTACTGGTGTCCCGGTGTTTGGGCATAATTCTGGACGCAAACCATCAATGTCAAATGAAACATAAACATTATTCGGTAAATGACTGATAATTTCTTGAACTTGGTTTTCCCAAGTTTTACCTTCATACATTTCCGATTTCAAATTCCAATCAAAATACGTTTTTATTCTGTTATCATTATTACTGTATTCTACCTCTCGTTCTGAAATATCACGAATTCCCACTTGAACTAATTTTTGCATATTAGGGCAGTTTTTTAAAACATTGTCCATAATACTAGCGTGAGATTGAGCAAAACCTTCGTAAGCAACTCTTAAATCAGCATGCGCATCGATTTGTAAAATTCCAAAGTGCTCATACTTCTCATTTATTGCTTCTATCAAACCTAATGGTGTAGAGTGTTCACCTCCTAAAACAGCTGGAATTTTCCCTGAATCTATTAAAGTCAAGCAACGATGTTTCAAATTCTCTTTTAAGGCATAATGAGCGTCATTTATCTCCTTAATTTGTGATTGATATTTCTTCCTAGAAATCACTTCTCCTTGCTCTTCCAAATATGAAATGTATTCAATACTTAAATCACAACAATGATCATTAATTTCTTTCCATTCATTGGAAATTGGGGCCATAAAAACTTTCGTATTATAAGCTTTATCAAGATTTGGGTGAAAAAAATCAAGTTGTATCGATGCTTCTAAGATTGCACTAGGTCCGTTACTTGTTCCTTTTCCATAAGAAGCTGTTGCATCCCAAGGTATAGGAATTATTACAATTGTTGCTTCATCTTCAGAGTAAGGAAATCCAAAAATATTACCATTTGCAATACCTACTCCATTTGGATCAAAATCTATCATTATCTATTTTCTTTAAAAATTTCAACCGCTTTTCTTACAGAACCGTGAGTTTTCAATAATTCCTCTGCTAGTTCATAAGATATTTCTATTTCACTCATAATCATTCTTGTACCTCTATCAACTAATTTAAGATTGCTCAATTGCATATCGACCATTTTGTTGCCCTTTACTTTACCAAGTTTTATCATTAATGAAGTTGATATCATATTAAGGACTAATTTTTGGGCTGTTCCTGATTTCATTCTAGTACTACCTGTTACGAATTCAGGTCCAACATTAGGAGTTATTGGAAAATCAGCTAAGTGAAATAAAGGTGAATCAGGATTGCAAGAAATTCCTGCTGTCAATAAACCTACTTGTTTCGCTCTTTCTAGAGCACCTATAACATAAGGGGTTCTTCCCGACGCAGCAATTCCAACAACAGTATCCAATTCAGAAACATTGCATACTGCTAAATCCAACCACCCTTGCTCCCTATCATCTTCGGCAAACTCAACAGCTTTGCGAATAGCAGTATCACCTCCAGCTATTAATCCAACTACTATTCCATGGCCGATTCCAAAAGTAGGTGGACATTCACTTGCATCAACAACTCCCAAACGACCGCTTGTTCCTGCTCCGAGGTAAAATAGTCTTCCGCCCAATTTCATTCTTTCAAAACAAGCATCAACAAAACGTTCAATTGCAGGAATCTCATTTTCCACAGCTATTGCTACTTTCTTATCTTCGGTATTAATTCCATTCAATAAATCCAACGTGTTCATTTTATCCAAATGATCATAAATTGAATTCGACTCTGTTACGTTCTCCATGTTTTAAATCAAATAAGCTTTAGAATCATTTTCTGATAAATCTACCTCGACCCTATCTTTTAAAGTTGTTGATAAGCTCAAACCCACATAATCTGCTTTTATAGGATATCGTCGGTGCTGTCTATCAACCATAGCGACTGTTTTAATTGCCTTTGTGGGTTGCTCCAAAAATTTTAACAAAGAATATTGCATCGTTTTTCCAGAATTAATTACATCATCTACTAAAATGATATAACCTTTTTTAATTATTTCTTTATCAATTGATAGTTGTATCGGTTCGCTCCATGGTTCTTCTTTGTTTACTTTAATTTCAAAACAAATAACTTCTAAACCAGAATTCGATTTAATGATTTCAGTAAATTTTCTTGCTAATTCAAATCCATTTCCGATTATGCCTCCAATAAATATTTTCTCCTCTTCAAAACAATTCTCTAATATCTGATGACCTAAACGTATGATTTTCTGTTGTATTTGTGAATGATTTAAAAAAACTTGCATTTTGGATATTATTTTAAACAAAGATAGGATTTTGAAGAAAGCTAGAAATTAAAAAGTCAAATTATTCCTATTAGAAACTTACTTAATTGTATATCAAAAAAAAAAGGCTACCAATAATTGATAGCCTTTAATTAATTTATTGTTTACTATTTTTTCTGAATTAAGAATTCTGTTCTTCTATTTTCTTGATGTTCTTTTTCAGAGCATTCAACACCATCACTACATTTGTTTTTTAATTTACTTTCTCCGTATCCTTTATAAGTTAAACGGCTTGGATTTGTAATTCTTTTTTGAATGTATTTAGCTGCTGCTTCAGCTCTCTTTTGAGCAAGACTTGTATTATATTCAGCTTTTCCTCTTGAATCTGTATGAGAACCCAATTCAATTTTTATTAGAGGATTATCATTCATTGCTTTCACAACTCGATCAAGTTCTAATTTTGCATCAGGACGAATATTATGCTTATCAAAGTCATAAAGTATTAAGAAAGGTCCAATCTCTACTGAATCTTCGCTAATTGTTAACAAGTAAGACAATTTAATGATTGAATCCATTCCTAATGTTTGTTTCAAGTCGAATCGATCATTCAAATAACCTTCTGCTGAAACAAAAACTTCATACTCAAGTTCATCTCCAAAGTTTTTACCTTTTGTAATTCCAGAAACGAATTCACCATTTTTATTTGTTAAATCAGTCTCGGAAATTTTTGATTTCAATTTAAACTCAACTTTGGCGTTTTCAATTTTTACACCTGAAATTTTATCTGCTACCGTACCTTCAATTGTGTATTTAAAGAAAGGAAGTATCATTTTCATATCGTCATCTAACAATACTTTTTTGTTTACTTCTTGGTATGCAAGGTCACAGTTAGTTGAGAATTTTTCTTTGTATGGATTTTTTACAGAAGAATTATAGTAATATGATAATTCGTATTCTTTACATTTTTCTAATTTATAGAAAAAACCACCATCTCTAATTCTCGGAGTTATAATTGCTTCAGTTTGGTCAGCACAGTTTGAACATTTAACTGTAATATAAGAATTTTCAGGAATTGGTTTTCCTTTAACGTGAATTACTTGACCGTTCAAGAAAGCAACATTTTTAACTTTAGAATCTGAGATTTTAACTTCATAAATATCTTTTTCACCTATACCACCTTTTCTGAAAGATGTCAAATAAGCTTTTGATCCATCAGCGGTATGGGTATAAAAATAATCATCACCTACACTATTGATTGGGTAACCAAGATTTGTTGGTGTGGACCAAACTCCATTTTCATCGCGTACAGTCATGAAGATATCAAATAATCCCATACTTGTTGAATCTTCACTTGAAAAATAAAGCGTCGAATTATCAAGTCCCATAAAAGGAGATTCTTCAGGGCTCCATGAGTTGATGTTACCACCCATATTTTTTACCTCAGTCCAAGCACCATCTACTCTTTCCATAAAGTAAAGATCTCTTTTACCAAATCCTCCATTTTTATCTGAAACGAAGAAAATCATATTCCCATCAGGTGAAACTGTGTAATGCGTTTCCCACCAAGAACCGTCATTTACTTTCTCGTTATCAACAGCTTTCATATTGGTAAATTTATTATCAATGAAATCTGTGTAATATATATCTCCAATTCCGCTTTTGTCGTTGTAAAGATAAAATCTTCTTTCATCAATACTAAC
>CAMDGP010000089.1 GCA_945897765.1 Chitinophaga pinensis | reverse complement strand
GATTAGAATTCAATCTTAAAATATTCCAATCAAGAATTAAATTTTACGTGTTGTTAATTCTTAAACCTAAAATAATTAAACTCAACTACTAACTTGTTTTTAACAAAAAAAAAGCGGACGAGTACTTTTGCAGAAGTTCAAATCAAATAAAATCATGTAATTTTGAGCATGATTAATTTACCATTGTTTTTAAACGATATCGGAGGTTCAGAAATTGTACTTATTATGATGGTCGTTTTGATGTTTTTCGGCTCTAAAAGTATTCCAGGAATTGCAAAAACATTAGGGAGAACCTTGTATGAGTTCCGAAATGCTACATCAGAATTACAAAATGAAATCAAAAAGTCAGGTTTCGACATGAAAAAAGACTTGAATCTTGATAGTATTATTAAAGATACAGCAGAACCTATTTTACAGCCAATGGATCAGGTTTTTACCGACATTGAAAATACAGTTCATTACGGTGCAACAACTCAAAACACAGAAATAAAAGCAGAAGAGTCCTCAAATGAAAATTCTGAAAATCAAATGGAACAAATTGTAGAATCGTCTGAAAACCAAATACCTCAGGAGACTGTAAATACAACAGCTACTGTTGAAGAACCAATCACCACAAAAACAAGCGAACAATGATTCAAGTAGGAATAATCATGGGAAGTGCATCCGATTTACCAGTTATGGGTGCAGCGAAAGAATTTTTAGATGAAATAGGAATCAGTTCAGAAGTTAAAATTGTTTCCGCACATCGTACACCTGAATTAATGGTTGAATATGCAAAATCTGCTGCTGGTCGTGGTTTGAAAGTGATTATCGCTGGTGCTGGTGGCGCTGCACATCTTCCTGGAATGACAGCTTCAATGACTTCATTACCTGTGATTGGTGTTCCTGTTAAATCGTCTAATTCAATTGACGGTTGGGATTCAATACTTAGTATTTTACAAATGCCAAACGGAATTCCGGTAGCAACTGTTGCATTAAACGGTGCAAAAAATGCTGGGATTTTAGCTGCAAGAATTATTGGGAGTTTCGACAAAGAAATTCAACAAAAATTAGACGCTTACTCCATTTCTATGAAAGAAGCTGTTTTGGAAAGTCAGAGTAAAATTGAAGAATGATTTAATGAGGAATGAGGGAATGAATTTAACTGTTGCCTTCGAGAGCCTCAGTCAACTGTGGACTGAGGCTCTCGAAGGCAACTTTTCAACTATCACTTCTAAAGTATATTCACCTCTCGCTCCAAGGTAACTCCAAACTTTTCTTCAATGGATTCTATAATTTGAGTCGATAAGTCATATACTTGTTTTCCAGTGCTTCCACCATAATTCACTAAAACCAATGCTTGCAATTTGTGCACACCATAAGTTTCAATCGTTTTCCCTTTCCAGTCTGCTTGTTCAATAAGCCAACCTGCAGCCAATTTTCGCTTTCCTTCTGAAGCTGGATAATTTGGAACATCAGGATAATTTTCTTGTATTTTTTGAACAATCACTTCATCCACAACAGGATTTTTGAAAAAACTTCCGGCATTTCCTAAGACTTTTGGATCAGGTAATTTGGATTGACGAATGGAAATCACAGCGTTACTCACATCACGAATAGTTGGTTCTAGGATGTTTTTAGCTTTAAGTTCTGTTTCAATTGCACCATAAGATGTGTTCATTTTAGGTGATTTAGATAATTCAAAAGCAACGGATAAAATAATGTATTGACCTTTGTAAATGTTTTTGAATACACTTTCACGATAACCAAATTGACAAGCTTCTTTATCAAAAGTATGAACTTCACCAGTTGCGATGTGGTAAGCTTTCAAATGGTGAAAAATATCTTTTATTTCAACACCATAAGCTCCAATATTTTGCATAGGACTCGCACCAACACTGCCAGGAATTAAACTTAAATTTTCAACACCAGCGTAACCATTTTCTATACAGTTCATTACAAATTCATGCCAAATTTCACCTGCTCCAGCCTCAATAATTACATTTTCAGTGGTTTCTTCAAGAATCGTAAACCCTTGAATTTCATTCTTTAGTACAAGGCCATCGTAATTTTTAGTTAAAAGTAGATTGCTTCCTCCACCAAGTATTAAAAGTTGCGAAAAATGATTACTTTCTAAAATCGTTTTTAACTCCGTAATTGTTGAAAATCGAGCGAAACCTGCAGCATATACCTCTATTCCAAAAGTATTATAAGGTTTTAAACTGACGTGTTGTTGAATCATTGTTTCAAAATTAAGAATTTCAAAATTACTAGCGTTTAAAATAACCTATATCTGTTGGTTTTATTAAGAAAAACCATTGAAACCAGTTTAAGTGATGCGATTTGAGAAAACCTTGTTTGAATCTGCTCCATTCTTTCGGAATAAAAACACGTCCACCTTTTAATGCATCCAAATTTTCTATTCCTTTAAGTGGAGTTTGAGGTGCAATTCCATCTTGATAATAGATTACATTGCTAGTTGGCGAATTCATATTGCTACCATATTGCCAAACTTCCTCAAATTGATTCCAATCATCGCCTTGCAAACCACCACTTTCGGGAGCAATTGCTAGAAATTTACCCAATTTGATATAAGGTTTTACGACTTCTAAAATCCCTAAAGTGTAAGCGTAACCCATACTGTGATTAATAAAATCTATTGTAACTTGTTTTTCTAGAAGTTGATTCTCTCGCAAATAATTAAGTAGATTTTGACCAGCGATTTTTCCATTTTCAACACGTACTTTAAAGCCAATTTCATTGAATTTTGTATTCAATACCCAACGACTTTTTTTCGAAAACCAACAAAAGCGAGAAAAGAAATAGGCTTTTATAAAACGAGCATTTGTGCGGTGCATCGACGTTGAAACGGGATGATGACCATCAAAATAAATTGCTTGTACAGGTTGAAATCGACTAATAATTGTATCGTCATAATTGTACCAATAACCTGTTGGATCTTTGAGATGAAGCACATTGTCCGTTGTAATTTTGTTGAATTTTGCACCACGATTACCGTTAACAAAAACCATAAATCGCTTTTGATTCGCTAGATTGGAAGTAGAATCTATTGTTTGGCTCATTGCTTGAACTGAAAATAACAACACTAAAAAAAGGAATAGTTTATTTCCCATATTGATAAAAAATTCCTCCCGCAAATGGAGTCCATAAGCATGCTTTTTTGTCGGCAGCTTTCAAACCATTGTTAATCCAAGAATTGCAAGTGGTAAAAATACTGTAATTGTTGCGGGCTTCGTAGTAAGCATCATTTTGTCCCATGACAGCCTTCCATCTTGGTTGAATGAAAATTGCTTGGTTAAGCTTGTTTCGGTATAAACTTCCTTCGATGTATTTCACCAACTTACGATATTGATTTTCTGAAAGTTTTAAAGAAATTACAGGTCTGTCTGAAAGAATATTATAATAATAAGTTGCGTGAATAGAGGAGGAGCCTAGGCCTGCCATTGCTGAAATTACTGTTTTGAAGGTTAAATCTGCCCAAGTTGGCGTGTTCATGTAGAAATTTTTATCGCCCCAACCTATTGCAATTAAAGGAGTTGTAGTATCTTTTGCGTTCGTGTTTTCATAAGGAAATTCGGTACTCCAATCTTTAATTTTAGTTTTTACAGGGACTACAAAATCGGTGTGAACACCTGATTTCATCAACCAAATTTCAATCGTTGCATTTTTTTCATTTTTCCCTTCCACCGTAATGCGCGACAAAACGTAAGCAAAAAAGAAATAGGCAATAATTGAGATACCAAAAACCAAGAAAAATCGTTTGGTGAATTTCCAAAGTCTTTTAACAATTTTCTTGATTTTACTCTCAGGAATGGGTACTTCAATTTTTTCTAGTTCTTCCATCGTTCTTTTCGGAAAACAAAGTTAAAATTTCAGTTAATAAAATGAGTCGCAAATGAAATAAATGATTTAAAGAATACTTAAATTCCAATTAAACGATACTCTACTTCAAACTTTTAGTTTTACTTTCTTCCCAACTTTATCTCCGTAATTTCAGGATAAATCCCAACGCGACCTGGGAAACCAAGGTATCCAAATCCACGATTTACATATAAGTATTGTTTGCCGACTTGGTATAATCCTGCCCATTTTTTGTAGCGCAATGAAACGGGACTGAATTTAATTCCGAAACGTTCGATTCCGAATTGCATTCCGTGGGTATGACCAGAAATTGTTAAGTCAATATCTGTGTCTAAAACCTGTAAATCAAAGTGACTAGGGTCGTGCGATAGCAATAGTTTAAAAGCTTCTGTTGGAACATTTGAAAGGGTTTTACCAAGTTCGCCACTTTGTCTAAATGGTGCTTTCCCCCAATTTTCAACGCCTAAAAGCCAAAAATTTGGAGCTAATTCCACTGATTCATTCAGCAAAGGTTTAAATCCAATTTCTTGATGGATTGCTATTAAATCTAGTAAATTTTGGTGTTTTTGATTCTCCGATTCCCATTTGACGTAGTCGCCATAATCGTGATTTCCAAGAATGCTGTATTTTCCTTTTTTTGCTTGAATTTTTGAAAATACCGATTCCCAACCTTTCATTTCTGCTGCAGAATTGTTTACTAAATCACCAGTAAAAAATACATAATCAGCGTTTAAAGTATTTATTTTTTCTATCGCTTTTTCTACTTTTTTGTAATTGTTGAAAAAACTCCCAACGTGTACATCGCTGATTTGTATAATTTTAACCGAGTTTAAGTCTTCAGGAAAATGAGGGAAATCAAGTTTTACTTTGTGTACTTTCCAATTCCAACGTCCCCACAATATCCCAACGAGAATCCCCACGAAAAGTAAAAATGAAAGTGTCCAACCAATTTGAAAGAACAGCCTATTTCCTGTAATCAATTTTAGAATTCCAGGGAAAATAAACGCAATCGCTGGAACTCCAGATGCTATCATTGCGCCAAAAGAATAAAATCCTGCTTTGTAATTAGTTGAATTTCTCCTTCTGAAAAAGATAAACATCAAAGCAATTGTTCCCACAAAAGCTACTAATTGCACTGCTCCGAAAATTTTGTAAATCAATGCTTCTTGCGAAAAAAACGAGTAGGAGAAAAACGTTTGTGTCGCAATGATAAACAGAAAAATAAATAAGAAAGGCATCTATTGGTTTTAAGGCTACAAAATTAGAATACAACAAAGAGTAGCAGTCCTCGAAATACTAATCTTCGGTAAATCTTTTAGTTCCCTAATCATACTTCCAAAGCATTATTTATTTCAATTCGCAATTCTTAAGCATCACGTGCATCCGTTTGTAATTAGCAATTATTTAATTCGCAATTATTAAGCATCATCTACGTCCGTTTGCAATTAGCAATTATTTAATTCGCAATTATTAAGCATCATCTACATCCGTTTGCAATTAGCAATTATTTAATTCGTAATTATTAAGCATCACGTACTTCTCAAAAAGCTCCCAACTCTCCCAATCGCTTTATCACCAAAACGTTTGCGAATCGTATCTAGCGCATTATACAAAGCAGCGTAGTTCACGCGTTCGTCGAACAGACTTAGTTGGTGACTTCCTGAAACGAGCGAACTGAAGCGAATGCCCACCAAACGCACTAAAATTCTTCGATTGTACAAGCGGTTGAATAATTCTAATACAACGGGAATCAGCTCGTGATCGGCGCAAGTGTATGCAATTTGTTTTTGTAAAGTTTGCGTTTGAAAGTCGGAATAGCGGATTTTAACCGTCACGCAACCCGTTACTTTGTCATTTTTTCGCAATTGAAACGCAAGATTTTCTGCCATTGTGAGTAGCACAGCTCGTAGTTTATAAACATCAATTGTATCGGTTTCAAACGTTCGTTCTTTGGAAAGTGATTTTTGCTCGCTGTATTGTTCGACAGGTGAATTATCAATTCCTTGTGCCTTTTTCCAGATAGAAACACCGTTTTCACCCAAGGCACTTTCCATCAAAACGAGTGGCATTTCTTGTAGCGTGTGTATTTTTCTGACACCCAAATTACAAAGCGTTTGATAGGTTTTTACGCCGACCATTGGAATTTTTCGCACCGATAAAGGCGATAAAAATTGCTTTTCTTCGCCGTAATTAATCTGCATTTGATTGTTGGGTTTTGCTTCCCCAGTTGCGATTTTTGATACTGTTTTGTTCTGCGAAAGTCCAAAAGAAATAGGTAGTCCCGTTTCTCTGAGGATTTTTTGACGCAATTCACTTGCATATTTCATCGTTCCGAAAAAGCGATCCATTCCTGTCAAATCCATATAGAATTCATCGATAGATGTTTTTTCGTACACGGGCACCGCTTCTTTCACGATGTCGGTAACTATTCGCGAGTACTTGGAATAGGTTTCGTGGTCGCCTTTGATAATGATTGCTTCGGGACAGCGTTCAATAGCCATACGCATTGGCATAGCAGAATGTACGCCAAAGCGCCGGGCTTCGTAGCTGCAAGAAGCAACAACACCACGATCACTCGTTCCTCCAATTAATATAGGTTTTCCGTTCAGACGACTATCTGAAAGTCGCTCACAGGAGACGAAAAAAGTGTCCAAATCCATGTGAACAATTGAGCGCAATACAGCCATTTGTTTTTGTTTAAAATAATTTCGTTCATTAATCTGCGCTGCATATTGTTGGTCGGACAAAGGTATGAAATAATTAGTAATGATTAATTTTTAATCTTAAAATTTGACTTAAAATTAATCATAATTAAACAAAAAAATCAGAGTAAAAAAAACCATACAAATACAAGGCTTTTAAATATAAAAAGTGGTATGATTATTCAATTGTAAAACAACCATCTTTGATGATAATTTTAGAGCTGTCTTTTACTTTAACCCAACCCTTTAATTGAGCTCGAAAAGTAAACAAAGCTTTATTAATGCAATAAAAACAGATTATTGTGACTTTGCACCAAATAAATTAGCCAACTCGTTGAATTTTAATGCCAATAAATTAATTTGAATTTTCCTCTATAATTCAATTATTAAGGAACAGAAATCTCAATTGAAACAGGTAAATGATCGCTGTAACCGCCTAAATATTTGCTACCAGCATAAGTTCTAAATGGAACAATTTGACCTTTATATTCCTCTAATAAATAAGGAAAAGCATTAATTTTTCCTGAATTTGGAATTATTTTAACCTTACCAGCATTTTTTAATCCTTCTGAAACAAAAATATGATCTATAATCTCCCATTCACCTTTATAATTGTATGATCCGCCAAATTTTCCAGATTCTTTTACAATCATTGGTGATAAACTCTTTGCAATTAATTGAGGCGCTTTGTCTTCAGGGTGGTCATTTAAATCTCCCATTAAAATGATTTTAGCATTTTTATTTGTAGTTAAAACTGAATCAATAAAAACTTTGGCACTTTCTGCTGCTTTCATCCTTTTTGGGTCGCTTGCTTCAACTCCACTTCGACGGCTTGGCCAATGATTCACTAAAACGAAAATTGATTCTTTTTTCAACTTGTATTTTGCCCAAACAATATCTCTTGATGTAGCAACAGTATCTCCAGGTAAAACGAACCTAATTAATCCCGATTGCTGTAGTTTTAATTTGCAACTGTCATAAATCATAGCCACATCAATGCCTCTAGCATCCTTGCTATCATAATGAACAACACCATAATTTTTAAATTCTTTTTGATTTCTTACGATGTCTCGAACCACTTGAGCATTTTCAATCTCTCCAAATCCAGCAACGATGGGTGTACCCATTTCAGCTAAAACCGTGCGAATATGAGTTAATTTTTCTTCATATCTTTTGGTGATCCATTGTGATTTCGCCGTAGGTAAAAATTCAGCATCATCATTTACACCATCTATCGTATCAAATAAATTCTCAACATTATAGAAAGAAATGGTTCTTGTTTTTTGAGCAAAATTAGTGAATGCCAAAACAAGTAAAGTCGAAACAAGTAGAAAACGCATGTGTTTTTTTTTGCGACAAATGTACTAAACTAAAATTGACTTTATTATTCAGAATTAACTCCAATTTTGATATTTTTTTCTCGATTAGTATTTTATCTAAAAATTAGACTTAATAAGATCTGGAGTATTAAAAATTCACTAACAATTTATTAATAATGACTTAAAGAAGTTATGTAAGAAAATATTTTAATCGCATATTTACAAACTTTTCTAAATAATCAGTGAGAATGGTTATCATATACGCTTGTTTATATACTTTTCTAGGTTGATTTTTAACTTAGTTTGAATTAATTATTTCAATAGTTGCAAAATCTAAAAAGATGCTTAACTTTGCACCTCAAAATTTTTTATAAACC
>CAMDGP010000088.1 GCA_945897765.1 Chitinophaga pinensis | reverse complement strand
GTAATTAATTCTCCGTCGTCGTTTTTGATATATAAAAAGAAAAACGAAATGTCGATTAACTCACCTGAAATATCATATTCTTTATCGACAACTCGAATGCGTTGGCCTATTTTCATAGGGTGATTAAAGAATAAAATAAGACTTGATGTCACATTGGAAAGAATTGACCATTGAGCGAAGAAAGCGATTCCTAAAACGGTCACTACGGAAGTCATGAACACAATCAATTGATCTTTATGAATGTTCCAAATTCCTGCAAGCACAATCACCACAAAAATCGTCAAGAAAAGATTAATTATTCGATGCGAAATTTGTTTCCGTTTCAAATCAAAGTCCATTTTATTCAATAATCGATTAATTGAACTTCTTGAAAAAAGCTTTACACCAAGAACAATTACAGCAAGGATTACAGTTTCTAAAATTTGAATTTCAAAATCACTCATAATTTATTTTTAAGTCTCAATTTAGCCTTTTCCCAGTAAGAATCCATTTCTTCTAAACTCATTGATTTTATATCATTCGAATCGGAAGTAATCAGTTCTTCCATCAATTGAAATCGTTTGATAAATTTCTGATTCGTAAAAGCCAAAGCGCTTTCAGGTGAAATATTGATAAATCGCGCATAATTAACAAGTGAAAACATCAAATCACCAAATTCTTCTTCAATGTGTTCAGACTGGGCATCGACTTCGACTTTAAATTCAGCTAATTCTTCTTCTACTTTTTTCCAAACGTCTTCTCGATTGTCCCATTCAAAACCAATTCCTTTTACTTTTTCTTGAATGCGAGTTGCTTTCACCAAAGCGGGTAGGGAAGAGGGAACGCCTTCTAAAACAGATTTTTTTCCTTCTTTCAATTTTAATTTTTCCCAATTTGCTTTTACTTCTTCTTCGTCTTTCACTTCCACGTCTCCATAAATATGCGGGTGACGATAAATCAACTTTTCACAAATGGCATTCAAAACGTCAGCAACATCAAAAGCACCTTTTTCGTTTCCAATTTTGGAATAAAAAACAAGGTGTAAAAATAAATCGCCCAATTCCCCTTTTACAGCATTTAAATCGTTTTCTGTGATAGCGTCTGCAAGTTCGTAAGTCTCTTCAATTGTAAGGTTTCGCAAGGTTTCCATCGTTTGCTTTTGGTCCCAAGGACATTTTTCTCGGAGTTCATCCATCACGTTTAATAAGCGCTCAAAAGCAACAAGTCTTGCGTCCATCTTTTTTTCTGCAAAATTAAGGTTAAAACTCGTTTTCCTTTGTTTAACTTTGTTAATTGTGAGAATCTTGCTTTTGGCTATAAATCTATCGTTTTTTATTCCGTTTTATTATGGACAAATTGCTAGTGAACATGGTTTTGAGTTTCGACAAAAGCTAGGGTTTTTAGCTGCACATCGAGGAACTTTGGGACATTTACCACAAGAGTCTGCCAAAGCGATGGAGTTCACTTACTTCATTCAAACGCGAGATTCGAAAAATTGGCATCAAGCCTACCGAGAGCCAAAAGTTGGTGTAACCTTGTTTGT
The DNA here is from genome assembly GCA_945897765.1 of Chitinophaga pinensis. Classification (GTDB taxonomy): domain Bacteria; phylum Bacteroidota; class Bacteroidia; order Flavobacteriales_D; family Crocinitomicaceae; genus UBA952. The sequence continues at coordinate 6,842 of CAMDGP010000088.1, read as the reverse complement.
AGGTTCAGTCGGAAATAATGATTTATTGGGGAGGTATACAAGCTTATCAGGATTTGCTGAATTACCAATGGTTAAAATAAAAAACTTCGAGTGGAATTGGAAAATGGGATTTGGTTTAGGATACACGGCAAAAACTTTTGATCCAATTTACAATCCTAAAAATAATGCGATAGCTTCCAAAATTAATGCGACGATTGTCATAGGCACGAAAGTTAATTACAACTTTGGAAAGAATTTTCTAACAGTTGGTTTAGATATAACACATTTCAGTAACGCTGCTTTTAAAGTCCCAAATTATGGAATCAATCTTCCCTATTTATCTATTGGATACGGTCGAACATTAAGTAAAGAACAAGCTTTGAATTCCACCATAAAAAGTAATCTTAAGCTGAAGAAATGGATGTTTGGCGCTTTAGGAATCTTTTCAATGAAAGAAATGAATCCTATTGGAACTAGAAGATATCCAGTTTATTCTTTAAGTCTTTTTACACGAAGAATTTTTAGTCAAAAGGCTGGGTTAGAATTATCTTTAGATTTGTTTTCCAAGCAAGCAATTTTAGGAGTTGAGCCTCTTGTTCCAAAAACACAATTAAGTATTATTCAAGCCGCTTTGTTTGCGGGTTATATTGTTCCATTTGAACGATTTAGTTTTCTTTTTGGCGCAGGTGCTTACGTTCGAGATGTTTACAAACCTGATGGACCAGTTTATTTTAGAATTGGCAGTCGTTATCAATTTCCAAGTGGAATTTTATTAAATTTCACGCTTAAATCACATTTTGCTAAAGCAGATTACATGGAATTAGGAATAGGTTATACTTTAAATTATAAGCAGAAATGAAAAAGTTGCTTGTTTTAGGATTGCTGGTTTTTGTTTTTTCTAGTTGCAAAAAAGCCAACGAACGTACTTGTTGGAAATCAGCAGGCGCACAAACAACTAAAATAATTCCTGTTGCTGCTTTTGAAAAACTCGAATTGTATGAGCACATTAAATATACCTTGATTCAAGATTCGTTGGGCTTTGTTGAAATTAAGGCAGGAAAAAATCTTATTGATTTAATAGATGTGAGTTCAGCGAATTCGATTTTAAAGATTGAGAATTTGAATAGATGTAATTTTTTGGGTTATCAAAAAAGAAAAGTAGCCATTGAAATTCACGTACGAAATCTAAAAGAAATCTATTTTAAAGGAACAGATTCGTTAGTAAACAAAGGAATTTTGAGTCTGGAAAATTTGAACGTCGAAATTGAAGACGGTGCTGGCTCTATAGATTTTAATTTAAATGCAGAAAGTTTGAATTTCGTCGTACCTCACGGTTGGGGAGACTTTAAATTAAAAGGTTTCACAAAGTTTTTCAGAGTGGATATTGATGGAAGTGGATACTTTGATTCGAGAGAATTACAAGTGCAAGATTCAATTGCAATACTTTCTATTTCACCAATTCTATCAAAAATTAATGCTGAAAATTGTAAGCTGAAAGTAGAATTGAATGGGGAAGGTGACTTGTGGTATTATGGAATTCCAACGGTTTTGTTGAAAAATGAATACAACAAAGGAAGAGTAATTTCAAAAAATTAAGAATATTTATTAATCAAATTAAAACAATCAAAAATGAAGATAATTTCCTTTAATGTTAACGGAATTCGAGCAATAACAGGTAGAACTTTTATTCAAGACATGAAAGAAGTGAATGCTGATATCATTTGTTTACAAGAAACAAAAGCAACTCCTGAACAAGTAAAAGAAGCAGTGACTGAACTGAGAGATTATGCTGTTTATGCCAATGGAGCAGAGCGAAAAGGTTATTCTGGAACTGCAATTTTAACAAAGAAGCTACCTGTAAATGTTACCTATAAAATCTTAATCGAAGAACATGACCAAGAAGGAAGAATTACTAATCTTGAATTTGAAGATTTTTACTTGATTTGTGTTTATGTACCTAATTCAGGAAGTGAATTGGCACGTTTAGGTTACCGTCAGAAATGGGATGCAGACTTTTTAGCCTATTTGAAAAATCTAGAAAGAACGAAACCAGTAATTGTTTGTGGTGATTTTAACGTTGCGCATAAGCCGATGGATTTAGCTCGACCAAAAGAGAATTACAACAAATCAGCGGGTTTTATGCAAGAAGAAATTGATGGAATGACAAATTTTTTAGCAAACGATTTTGTTGATTCATTCAGAGAAAAACATCCTGAAGCCATTAAATATACTTGGTGGAGTTATAGGGCAGGGGCAAGGCAAAAAAATGTCGGTTGGAGAATTGATTACTTTTTGGTTTCTAATTCATTGAAGCACAAAATAGAAGCTGCATTTATTCTAAACGAAGTTCTTGGTTCAGATCATTGTCCAGTCGGAATTATGCTTTAAATATTTTAATTTCTCAATTCGACTTAAACCAATTTAATGGGTTAAATCTTTGAAGAAACGTTTTTTGTTTGTTTGTGTCATCCTCATAATATCCTTGAGTGTATCCATATCCATAACCGTATCCATATCCATATCCGTATCCGTAACCATACCCTTTACCTGCTTGTGTGCCATTCAGAAGAATACTCATATTCGGTAAGCGTTTTTCTTTGTGGATTTCAATTGGAATATTCAGCATTTTCTTAGGAAGTTCATGTGCACGCACGATATACAAGAAAATGTCTGCATATTTCGTCAATAGAAACGTATCGGTAACAATCCCAGCTGGAGCGGTATCTACGATTATATAATCATATTTTTCACCAATTTCTTTGAATATTTGGTCGATTCGGTCACTCATAATCAATTCAGAAGGATTTGGAGGAATGTCACCAGATGGAAGAATATCCACATTTTTATTTAATTCCGTGTTATAAATTAAATCATCAAGTGTTAACTCTTCGTCGATTATAAAGTTTGTGATTCCTTTAGATCGATCTTTTCCAATATATTGCTCTAGTTTTGGTGCTCGTAAGTCAAGTCCGACCAATAAAACTTTTTTATTTGATAACGCTATTGATAATGATAGATTAACCGCTGTAAACGATTTCCCTTCTTTTGCTACGGAAGAAGTCACAAAAATAAACTTTGGACCTTTTTTATTTTGTAGAATAAAGTCAACATTTGTTCTTAAAGTTCTGAATGCTTCAGAGATTGCCGTTTTACTTCCTCTCGAAATAACAATTTGTTGACCTGCTTGCCCTAATGGAATGTTTCCTATGAAAGGTAATTTAACACGTTCAATATCTAGTTTTGAGTTTACTTTATCGTAAAGCGTTTCTCCTAGATAAATTATTACGATTCCAAATAATAGTGCAAAAACTAATGAACCTGCATAAATAAATGTTTTTCTAGGAGAAACAATACTGCCATTACTATAGGCAGAATCAACAATTTTAGCATTTCCAATTCCAACAGCAAGTGCAATTTGTGCCTCTTCTCGTTTTTGAAGTAAGTAAATATAGAGTGTTTCTTTAATTTCTTGTTGACGAATGATTCCTCTTAAATCCTTTTCAAAACCAGGCATTCTAGCTAGGTTTCTGTCGATTCTAACTTCCTCTTTTTCAATTTCTTGTAGAATTCGTTTTTTTGCTTGAATTAAGTTTTTTATACTCGTTTCAATGTTGATTTTAAATTCACTTATCCGATTGGAAAGGTTGATTATCCTGGGGTTTTTGAGGGTTGTGGTTTTTAAATCCTCAATGCGCTCCATTACTAATTTGTTGTGTTCTTGAATAATATTTTCGATTCGGTTATCTGAAAGACCAAGATTAATTGGAATTAAATCATCGGGACGATTATTCGTTTGAAGATGATCCAACATCATATAACTTAATTGCAATTGCGTATTTGCCTCAATGTATTTGGTTCGAATATCTTTTGCCGAATAAACACCTGTTTCTGTTTCAAATTGAACATCTGTTAAATCATTGTTGGTTTTAAAAATTTTAGCTGAGTCTTCAATATCACCAAGTTCCTTTGAAATCACTCGAACGCGATCACTAATGAAATCAGATGTGTTTTTAGATATAAAGTTTTTATCACTAATTGCATCTTCATTATACTGGTTGACCAATTCATCTAAAATATCTTGTGCTTTTTCTTTAGAACTATCATTCATTTTGATTGTCAAAATCGTAGATCCAGCACCTAATTGTGAGATTGTAATTTTTCCTAAGTATTTATTTACTGCGGATTCAAGTGGAATACATTTATACTCGTAGTTTCTGCCAATTACATCATTATTAAAATATTCATTTTTTGAAATTTTAATTTTAACACCTTTTTTAATTTTTAACCACTTGTTTAAGGGAAAGGTTCTTTTTTTTCCACCATTTACGAATTGAAGCGAAATATTTTGATGGTTTAAAATTGTAATTGCTGTAAAGAAAGAAAATTCATCAGTCGTGGCAGAATCACTTTTAGAAATGTTTACATTCAAAGGACTCAGTCTATAAATCTCCCTTCTTTTAAATCCAGTAACTTTCCCAACAGCATAATATTCTTCTCGAAGTTTCAAACGATTGATAACATTCCGCATTATGTTTCTTGAACTTAAAATAGCAGTTTCATTTTCAATCGAATTTCCATCTGCAAAAATAGATAAGTCTTCAAATGCGGAAGTTTCAGACATTCCTGAACCTCCTTTTTGATTGTTTTTAATTAAAATAGTTGTAGAAGCTTCAAATTGAGGTACTTTGTAGCGTAAGTATATTGTTGAAAAAATTACTGCACCAGCTATTAAAACAGCAAATAACTTCCATCTTTGGGCATATTTAAGCGCAAGTTCTTTATAATTTATTTTTTGACTTTGTTCATTGTCAAAAAAACTAAGTTGGTTTTCTTCCATTATTTTGATAGTATACTGATAGCGCTAAGCATGATTGAAATTGTAGATATTATTGGTAAGAATATTTGACTCACATTGGCATTACTTAATTTGGCTCGATTTGGTTTTACATAAATAATATCGTTTTGTTGTAGGAAATACGTGTTTTGATTGAAAATATTTTTTTGAGTTAAATCAACATTATATTCCTTTAAAACCCCATTTTCTTCACGCATAATTTTCACTTCTTTTCTTTTACCGGAAATGTTTAAATCTCCAGCAATTCCAATAAGTTCAATAATTGTTATTTTTTCATTGGGAACGTTGTAAGTTCCTGGTGTTTTAACGTCGCCTAAAACGGTCACTTTGAAGTTGATGATTTGAATTTGTACTATTGGATCTTGAATGTACTCACTAAGTTTTTTCTCGATTTCGTTTTCAACTTCTTCTCTTCCTCTATTTGCAACGATAAATTTACCAATAAAGGGTAACTCAATTTCACCTAAACTATTAACCAAAAACCCTCCTTTTGCAACGCCACCAGAAGAATAAGTCACTGTAGAACGCGCATTTGGAATTTCTGGAGTTAGCATTTTTACAGCTTCTTCATTTGAGGCGGTAAGTTTAATTTCCAATAAATCATTTATTCTAATTAGAGGAATAAATTTCTCGTGCAATTGAATATTTTGTTGGGTTAACTCACCTTGGAAGTAAAGTGTCTTTTCAGCTGTCTTGCAGGAGAATAAACTCACTGTTAAAAGCACTACAAAAAGGATTTTTAAAAAGTTACAATTCATTAATAATGTTGTTTATGAAGAACGTTTTCCTTTGAAAACAATTTTAAAGATAGAAACAAAAAAATACTTGATATCTGTTGTATATGGATTTTTCGTTTTTTGTTCCATATAAATCAATTCAGCTTCTAGTACACTTTCTTTTGTAGTACCAAAGTCGTGTGCGATATAAGGCGGGATACATCCTGGTTTATGATGAATTCTTTTTTCTCGAATTTCTTTGGGCAGAGAGTTAAGATAACTTTCACTTACTGGTCTAACGCCTACAATTTTCATTTGAAATTTTAACAGATTCAAAATTTGTGGTAACTCATCTAACCAATATTTTCGAAAGGTTTTTGCCCATTTTGCAGCTCTAAAATCATTTTTTATTTTTCCTTTTTCATCGAATCCATGCGTTTTTATCATGTATTCATGAATATATTCAGAATAGGGGTGCATAGTTCTTAATTTATACACCTTAAAAAGTTTTCCATTTTTACCAATTCGATTAATCTTGAGTAATACGCCTTCACTCGTTGTTTGTTTCATGGGTTCGCCTTTTCTTTTCAATATAAAAACATGAAAGTTAGATTTTAGCGAAAAGAAATCGCAAATTTCAAAACCGTTATAAACAAATCGGCCTAAAACTTCAGCTTTTGACAATAATCTTTTTGATTTATAAAATGTAATAAATTTATACCATTTGAGTTTTGGTAAAATTCGGTAAAAAACAAAAAAAAGAAATCGCACCAATTTTCCGACAACTGGTTTTTTTAAAACATTTTTTTTCTTTTTCCAATCATCTAATGTTTCAACTAATCCAACATAATAAGTTTCGTTTAAACTTTTTAGTTTTTGATTAACTTCCGTTAAGTGTAAATTCAAAAATTGGTGATTTTGCAAAAACTTTTCATCAACAATTACTTTCAAATTACCAGTTGATAATGAGTCTAAAATGATTTTTTTTGCAATTATGGCATTGGAGTTTTCATTAAAATTGGAATTTAGACTATTTTTTAAATTAGTCTTAAATAGGTCAATTTCAATTTCGTGAGTATTTGGTTTATTTTCGTAATTTTCAAATTGCGATGAAAACATTGTTTGGGTAATTGTTAGTTGTGTTTTGAAGCACAAATGTAGCTATTTTTGTCGCAAAATTATCATTAGACAAACGCTAGTACTTTAACACAATTAGTTAGTTTTCAAAAATTAAGTATGTTTAAAAAAATAAAAAAAGTACCTAGTTATTTCCGAAGTATTAACAAGCGAAT
>CAMDGP010000087.1 GCA_945897765.1 Chitinophaga pinensis | reverse complement strand
ACTTGTTTCTAAACCAGGATATGTTTCTAAAAAAGTACTTTTTGATATTGCCACGTTGAAAATAAATAAAAATAGAGCTGATGCAACAACCCTAGAATTAGTTGAAGAATTGATAATTGAATTATATGAATTACGTCCTGGAGTTGATTTAAACTTTGCGAAAATTGGATATGCTGAAAAATTTACATGGGATCAACCAACTTTTATTGTTAAACCAGACACGAAAACGAAAGATGATATTGAGAAAAAAGTGAAAGAAGCTTATGAAAAAGCAGAAGTAAATAATGCTTCAAGAAAGTTTGTTGTTGAAGCTGAAAAAGCGAATAACAAAAAAGATTATGCGAGAGCACTTACTTATTATGATTCTGCATTAGTTGTTGCCCCAAAAGATTCATTGATAATTAAAAATAGAGCTGTAACTAATTTGAACTTGCAAGCTCAAAAAGCAGAGGACGTTAAACGAAAAGATTATACCATTTTTAAAGAAGCTGGAGATGCTGCCTTTAAAAGTGCTAATTGGCCCTTAGCTGAAGCTAAATATGCAGAGGCTGCAAAACTTTATCCAACAGAGAAATATTTAAAAGACCAAGTTCAAAAAATTGCTTTAGAAAAACAAAAAGAAGCTGATAATGCGAAAAACAAAGCTAATTATGATAAAGCAGTTCAAGAAGCAAATACTTTTGTAGCTGCTAAAAAATACAATGAAGCAATTGCAAAATTCAATCAAGCTATTAGTTTTCAACCCAATCAAAAAGCATTCATCGACTCAGAAATTGCAAAACTTAAAGGTGGACAATCTGATGCCACTCTTGAAGAAACCGTCAAAAAAGATTTAAAAACTGCAATTGAATTTTTGAGTAAATCAAAACTAGATGATGCTATTAAAACGTATCGTGCAACCGAACCAACAATTTCTAGATTTTCCAATCAAGATTTAATTAATAAATATTCAAAAGAGGTTAAAGAAGGTATTCTAAACGTTCAAGCGAAAAAAGACACGGAAGATCAATTGTATAAAGCACAATTAGCAAAAGCACAAGAAAATTTTGACAAAGGAAGCAGTTTTTATAGTGTAGCGAAAAACATCTTGAATTCTGACCCAATGAAAAGCAAGGTTAATGAAACTGAAGTTGTAGAATTGAAAGACAAAATAAATCGAATGGAAGCTTATTATATCGAAAAACAAAAAGCCTTTGCATCGGTCGCTTCTAAAAAAAATGATGAAGCTTTAGAGAAATTAAATAACACGATTCGCAATTATGTAATCACAAAAAAAATAGCTCCTAATGCAGAAAAGGCACAATTACAAAAAAGTATTGATTCTCTAAACGCTCTAGTGAAAACTAATAATAAAACAACTACCACAACTTCAGTAACTACCACTACCCTATCTTCATCAACAACAAATAAATTAAGTGCTCCAGGAGAATTAGTTACTGGAAAAGATCCAAGTATGACAGCATACAATGATATGTTTACTACAACAGAAAGAACAAAAACACAACCTCTTTCCTATCAGCAAAATATAAAAGACAATGTTGATTACACCAATTATTTTAACAATACTGTAATTGCTGCAAGACAAGATGAAGAAAAAAACCGCGTTTTGGATTATGCAAATCAAAGCGAAATAATTCAAAAAGAAGTGAGATCTGACGCTTTGAAAACGCAATATTTGCAAGAAGATGTGAAACTTCAAGCAGAGAAGGCAGTTGAACGCAAAAATGCTGAATCTAAACAATTACAAGAAAATATGTCTAAAAACATTGACAATTGGAAAGACAAAACGGATTATTTAAAAATTGAAACAGATAAAAAAATACAGGAGCAATATGTTAATCAAATTGCAACAATTGATAGAAACAAAGCGCAAGCACAATTAAACAAAGATGGAGTTTACTCCGATTTAATTGCTCGTCAAAGTCAACAGCAACTTAGTATTGAAAGTGTACAATATGCAAGTTTCAAGAAAGACTCTATTGAACGACAAAATCAAGAAGCTCGCTCAAATCAGGTTCAAGTTTTAATGGATTATACTGACACACGCATTCTGACAGCAAATAATCTTGTTGATGAAAATGGAATTCCTTTTGAGAAAAATAAAATGACAGAACGTGTTTATAAAATAAAAAATACTGAAGATTACGTCATCAAGGTTATTGTTCGTAGAGTTGTGGTTGACAAAAATGGTCACGGTGTTGTTTACGAGCAAACAACAAACGATGCTGGCTCGAATTCATATACGAGAGACGGCGCTCAAGTTCCTGATTTTATCTGGTTTAATCAGTCAACAGGTGAAAATATTATAGAAAAATAAAATATTTTCATTCTTAATCTATTAATAATTTCATGTGGGTAACTTACCGTTTTAACTGTTTCATATAAGATTATCTCGCTTAAATTCGTTTCATATAAAGAATTATGAACGTACATTTTATAGCGATTGGCGGAAGTGCAATGCACAATTTAGCAATTGCATTAAGTCGCAAAGGAGAAATCGTAACTGGATCAGATGATGAAATTTTTGAACCATCAAGAACACGTCTGGAAAAACAAGGAATTCTACCTGCTAAATTAGATTGGGATGTAGCAAAAATCACAACAGATTTAGATGCTGTAATTTTGGGTATGCATGCTCGAATCGACAATCCAGAGTTGCTAAAAGCAAAAGAACTAAAAATTCCGATTTACTCCTACCCAGAATATTTGCATGAACAAAGTAAGGATAAAATTCGTGTGGTCATTGGAGGAAGTCATGGAAAAACAACGATAACTTCCATGTTGTTGCATGCGATTAATAAATTAGGAATCAATGTTGATTATATGGTGGGCGCACAATTGGAAGGTTATGATTGCATGGTAAAATTAAGTGAAGATGCAAAAATCATGATTCTGGAAGGCGATGAATATTTAAGTTCACCAATAGACAGAAGACCAAAATTTCATTTATACCAGCCAACAATTGCAATCATCAGCGGAATTGCTTGGGACCATATCAATGTGTTTCCAACATTTGAAAATTACCTTGAACAATTCGATATTTTTTGCTCTTTAATTGATCCAAATGGACTTTTGATTTACAATAGTGAAGATATAGAAGTTAATCGTTTGGGGCAAAAATATAGTTCGAAGTTAAAAGCTATTCCCTACTCTACTCCTGAGTTTATACCTACGGATAATGGAACAAAACTAACTTATGAAGGGAATAATTACGAATTAAAAATCTTCGGTCCACATAATCTACAGAATTTGATTGGTGCCATGCGTTTAGGCGAGGCAATTGGAATTGTTCCTGCTGATTTTTTAACGGCAATGAATGATTTTACGGGTGCTGGAAAACGATTACAAAAAGTAGCTGAAAAAACAGATTTCGTTTTCTACAAGGATTTTGCCCATTCTCCCTCTAAGTTAAAAGCGACTACCAATGCAATCAAACACCAATATCCATCAAGAAAAGTTGTAGCATGTATGGAATTACACACTTTTTCATCATTGAAAAAAGAATTTTTACCACATTATAAAAATGCAATGGAAAAAGCGGATATCGCAATTGTTTATTATAGTCCAGAAGTGGTGGAACACAAAAAACTAGAACCTATTACAAAAGAATTAGTGTTTGATGGTTTTGGTGGCAATGTTCAAGTAATGAATGAGACGTCTGAAGTTTTAGCTTTTATTCGTACTCAAAACTGGACGAATTCAGTTTTACTAATGATGTCTTCAGGAAATTTTGATGGAATTGATTACGATGCTTTAGGTGAGGAACTTGTTCAAAATTTGAAATAACTTTTAAAAATAATTTTTTACTAGTGTCCATTAAAAAAATAAAACGTATCACCTATTGAAATGCCGTCTTTACATGCCATTGGTACGCAAGTAATCATTCAAAATTAGAAAAGAGAAAATAAAAATGAATAAGATAAAAGTATTTACAAAAAAGAGAATAATACTATTCTTTGGATTATGTTTATTGTTATTACTTTCTATACCTTTTTATGTGAAATTAAAAGCTCGAAACAAGATTTTCGCCAATATTGAAAATTTAAATGATAAAGATTTTGCTATTGTCTTAGGTGCAGCAATAAGCAACAATAATCAACCTGGAATTTATTTGAAATACCGTTTGGACGATGCAATAAATCTATATAAATCTGGGAGAATAAAAAAGATTCTTATTTCAGGTGACAATGGAGAAGATGCCCATGATGAAATTTCCGTAATGAACAACTATCTTGTTGCAAACGGTGTACCTCAAGATATTATTTTCGGAGATTACGCTGGCTTCGACACGTATTCTAGTATGGAAAGAGCGAAAAAAATATTTGACATTAAAAATGCAATAATTGTATCACAAGCTTTTCATTTGCCAAGAGCAATTTACATCGCAAGGCAAAAAGGAATTGATGCAATAGGATACTCGACAAGACAATCTTTTGGCAAACGTAGATATTTTTTAAGAGAGTATTTCGCAACTATCAAATCGTTTTTTGACTGTGCAATAAAAAGAAAAGCGAAGTATTATGGAAGAAAAGAATATACAGGAGGAAATTCAAACATCAATATTGAACAATTAAAATAAATGGGGAAAACGCCATTAACGGCCTAGAAAAGTAGCCTTTCATTACATCGCTAACAAGTTTATGTTTGATTAAACATTAGTTCTCCCTACTAACATTTATGTTTAAAATCGTCACCTTCTAAATGTCTAAAAACGTTTAATTATAAATTTCATTGGGATATCTTCATTTGTAGCTATTTAAGAGAAATGACTTTAAAATAAAAAATCCCTCCATCTTCTTTTCATTCTTTTAAACGAAAACAACTTTTAATATCTTTCATTAACTGAAAAGTGTGAATCTCTTTAATCTTTTGAAATATTGTGTAACAGACATATAATCAAAGAACTGCACTTTTGCATCTAACAAATTGACACAAATACAAATTAAATGAAGAATGATAAATTCAAGTCTTATCATCACTGTGTCAAAAGAAATGTGAGAAAATGTAAACTTCACTAAATAAAAACAAAATGAGCAATACTGAAACCGCCGCAGGCAGCAACGAAGTTAATTTGAATAACAAAGAAGCCGTTGACAAACTAAAAAGTTTGGTTAGTGAAATTATGGTTTGCCTCTTCTTTACCGACTTGAAGACAAATTATTGGTTTGATTCTACATCTTAATTGCTATTCTTTTTCCTTAGTGATGAAAAGAATGGTAAAACAAAATTTAAGCACAATCCAAAATTTTTAGCTTAGTTTTGAATAATGGTACAAAAGCTTATTATCATTAAAAAAAACAATATGTGGAAAGAAGAAAACAATCAACTGCAACGCAGCTTTGAATTTAAGGACTTTGTTGAAGCCTTTACGTTTATGACACAGGTTGCCTTTGCAGCAGAAAAAATGAACCATCATCCAAATTGGAGTAACGTATACAACAAAGTTGATATTAAACTATTTACCCACGATGCGAAAGATACTATTACTGAAAAAGATGTGAAACTTTCAAAAGAAATAGATAGAATTTTTGATAAAATCTAATTATTATAAGCGGAATTAATCTTAAATTAAAATATATCGTAATCAGTATTTATAGAAAAAGCAATTGTTTTAGATCCTTAATCTCCGTCAACTGAAAGAAGGGAAACTGATTAAGACTTCGAATTATTAATTTTCTGTAACAACTTTGTTTTCTCCGGCTCTGTCTTTTAAATACCTTTTCGTGTCTTCTGCAAGTACTAATCACTATTTTTTGATAAAATACCCCAAAAACTCTCGGTTTCCGTCGCCTCCCAAAATTGGTGAATCTATTACGTGTTGAAATGTAAGATTGTTCTTCTCGCACATATTCTTAACATTTTCAATGACTTCTGGATAAAGTGCCGTATTTTTAACGATACCGTTTTTACTTAAATTTACTTTTCCAACTTCAAATTGTGGTTTGACCAACAACACAACCCAAGCTCCTTCTTTCAAAAACGGATGTACAAAAGGAATGGTCTTCTCCAATGAAATAAAGGAAACGTCCACAACCAAACCATCCACTAATTCTGGAATTAATTTTACGGTCAAGTCGCGAACGTGTGTTTTCTCTAAGTTTATAACACGTTCGTCTTCTTTGATGCGTTGGTGCAATTGATTCGAGCCAACATCAACACCAAATACTTTTGAAGCGCCGTTATGCAACAATATTTCAGTAAAACCACCAGTAGAAGCGCCTAAATCAATGAATGTTTTGTCTTTACAATCCAAATTCCATTTTTCTAAAGCACCAATTAATTTCAATGCGCCTTTGGAAACCCATGGAATTTCTTCGCCCATCACTTTAATTTCAACGTCAATTGGGAATTTTTTTCCAGGTTTTGTAATCAATTTTCCATTGATTAAAACTCCTGATTCGGTTATTATTTGTTCTGCTCGAACCCTTGTTGAAACGAGTTTTCGGTCGATTAATATTTTGTCTAAGCGTTCTTCTGACATTTGTTGTATATTGGGTTCTCCAAGTCAAAGTTGAATTGGGGTGCAAAGGTAGTATAAATGAATTTAGAATGCAGAATGGAAAATTTTCAATTTCACCTGATTTCACCAGCGACTCTTGCAAAATTCTCGATTAATAAACTGCCATGATTTCCTGAAACTTCTGGATGAAATTGAACTCCGAAAAAAGGTTTGATTTTGTGTTGCATCATTTCATTGACGCACGCATCTGATGAAGCTACTAATAAAAAATCGGGAGGAACAGAAATACTTTCACAGTGATCTTCCATCATTTCAAAAACAGATGGGAATTTATCCAGAAGTGGAGAATCGATGTAGTTTTCAATTTCTTGCCAATCACGGTCTTCTTTCATTCGTGAACCAAAAGCACCATGTACCAAACCAAGTAATTGATGACCAAAGCAAATTCCCAATATGGGTTTATCGTATTCCTTTATCCAATTAACATGATTTGTAAATTTCTCCATTTCCATTTCAGTAATCAACAGGGGTGCTCCAGAGAAAATAAGTCCGTTGGCTTCGTTTGCAATTTCTAGTGTTAAATCAAAAAAAGAAACAGTTTTGAAATCACAATATTCGTCCACCATTTGCTCTATGTAGGGCACTTTTGAACTTCCACAATCGACAATTACTAACATATTAAAGTTCTAAAATTCCTAATCCTTGACGCACAATTTCTGGTGCTCCTTGTGTACAATCTACAATAGTTGTAACATCCAATTTTCCATAACCTCCATCAATTATCATCGCCACATCATCGTCATAATTTTGATAAATCTCATACGGATCGGAGAAATATTCTTGAATATTATCAGCCTTATTATGCAAAGAGGTTGTTGCGATTGGATTGCCTAATTGGCGTACAATTTCCAAAATGATTTCATTGTCAGGTACACGAATTCCAATTTCCTTTTTATTGGTGTCAAAAATCTTAGGAATATCATTATTAGCTGGTAAAATAAACGTAAATGGTCCTGGCAAATGGTGTTTTAATAATTTAAATGTCGCTCTATCAATCTGTTTTGAATACAAAGATAAATTAGAAAGGTCGTGACAAATGATAGCAAAATTGATTTTATTGAGTTTATTTCCTTTCAATCTTGCTAATTCTTGCAATGCTTTTTTATTCATTAAATCACAACCGATTGCATAAACGGAATCGGTTGGAAAAATAATAATTCCACTTTTCTGCAGACAATCTACCGCTTGTTGAATCAAGCGTTTATCAATATTAAATGGATTTATTTCTACAAACATTATTTGGATATTTTACACGAAATCGCACGGTGATCACTATATTCTTCCTTTTGAATTTTGAACTCATAAGAAGCTAATTCTGGTGAATGAAAAATATAATCAATTCGACCAGCTGGCAATTTACCAATGTAGGTAGCGCCAATTCCGATGGAGGTATTTCTAAATGCGTCGGTTAACGTTCGATTAAATTGATTATAGGTATAAGAAAGAGGTGTGTCGTTAAAATCCCCACAGATGACAGTAGGATAAGGTGAAGTTTTTGCATGTTCAGAAACCCTTCGGGCTTGATCAGCTCTTTTTTGGTAGGCAATGTGTAATTTTTTGAGCATGTATTTTATGGTCGATTCATCTGTCAAATTATCAATTGGATTTCCTGGTTTTATTTGGTAATAATCGGATTCAAATTTAATTGATTGTAGATGAACATTGTAGAAACGAAAAGTATCTGAATCTTTCACAATATCTGCGTAAATACAATAATTGAAGTCTTCACTACTTTGAGCATCAAACATCACATCACCTTTAGCAATCATTGGGTATTTAGAAAATAGTGCAATTCCAAAATTTTGATGTGCACGTCTTTTGTAAGCACTTCTTTCGTGATAAATCGTTGTTCCCATAATTGAATAAATGGAATCAATTGTTTGGAAACTTGTTGGATGATCCTGTCTGTAAAATTCTTGAATGCATA
>CAMDGP010000086.1 GCA_945897765.1 Chitinophaga pinensis | reverse complement strand
TTTATTTTCTCTCAGAAAGTCAGTTTAAATTTTCTTTGATTCCACTATATAGAGGGTCGTTTAAGGAAGTCGTTTATACGGATATCATAAGAAACCGTTATAAGTCAATTGGCTTACAATTAGGTATTTCCTATAATTTTTAATTGGTAATAAAAAAAATAGTTCTATCTTAGTCAACAATTTGAAAAAAACTTATTTATGAAAAAAATTATTTTAAGCTTTGCTGCTTTATCACTTGTACTTGCTTCTTGTGGTGGTTCTGATGTTTGTAACTGTGCAGACACAATGTTAGAAATGTCTAAAGAAATGAAAGACGTAAAAGGAGATTTTACTAAAATTGAAGCTATTCAAAAGAAATATGAAGCTGACTTCAAAAAATGTGAAAAATTAGGTGAAGGTAAGTCTGAAGACGAGAAAAAGAAAATGGAAGAAGAACTTAAAGCATGTGATTCTTACAAAGAAATGGAAAAAATGATGACAGCGAAATAATTCTCTTTTTGATTTTTTAAAAGTCGGCTTCGGTCGACTTTTTTTATGCCTTTATTTTTTTCAGTTTCTACTTTGACCAATTTTTCAATTTAAACCAATACTCCACTCAAAAACAGCTTTCCATCCTTTCCAAATACGATAATCTCCAATCGTTTCATTGTGCCAAATAAATGAAAATTCGCCACCGTAATTTTTAACTTCTGAAAACAATGCTGAAATCTTTTGTTTTGCATCATCTGGTTTCAATTTCAAGTACTCATTTAATGTTCCATCCATAAATGCAAAAGGATGAATTGTTAAATCTGTTATACTATTTTTTGAAAGATCAAACCATTTTGTTGGACGTGAAGTCCCCATTCTAAAACCAACGATATCAGCAAATCCCATCGTGAAATCATCCGTAATTTCTTGTCCAATTAATGTTTCATAAGTTATTGGGAATTTCATAAAAAGAAAATGTTGCCGACTACAAAAAATTCGCTTGTCAATAATTTCTTCTAGTCTATTTATTTCTGAAAACAAGTGAAAATCGGAGTCATTTGATTTAAAGCTTGGATGAATTCCAATTGTTAATTCTTTACTTAGCAGATTGATTAGCTTGCGCTGTTTTGAGTTTCTATAAGAAATGTTTCGGTCAAATTTTGAAAAGTCACCTAACAACCAAAAAACCCTTACTTCCAACTCTTTATTCAATTTTTCTATTACATCAAAAGTGTCATAAGGATCCTTCATCAAACCTATTTGCACGCGTTGACGCTCCAAAATCCTTCTACTTCTTCCCAATAAAATATCTTTTAATGTCGCAAAAGTTGTTCGGATTATACCTTTATTTTTATAGGCGTAAGCATTATCAATATCAAAAGTTGGTAGAATCGAATAAATAGGTTTTTTGGGTTTTTCTAACGCTATTCCTTTTGAAAATAAAAAGTCAACAACATCAATAGCCCATCGATCACAAATCACTTTTTCATTCCAAGCAAAACGATACAAAACACTGTTTTTTCCTTCAAAACGACCAAACTTATCGGTATTGATTGTTGTGTATTCTTCCATTCTAGATAAAATGTAAAATATACTAGCAAATGGATCAACTATTTGATTAAAACACAAACATTCTTCATTAAAAAATTTATGCTTGGTGATTCCGTTATTTTCGATTTTTTTATCGAAAAGTAAACTAACTGGTTTTATCTTAACCGTTTCCTCAAAATAACGATCTGAATAATTAAATTTTGCACCTTCAAACTGATCAAACTTAACGAAATCATTGGTGAGTAAATATGGTATTTCTCTTTCCTTAAAAACGAAATCAAAAGTATATTGAATTCTTTCTGTGATTTGATCGACATAAACTAAAATCATTATAAATCCTCCACAATTTTTTGGCAAATAAATGAAGCTGCATCGCCATCACCGTAAAACGCAGGATAGCTATAACTTGTTTTGTTATAAAGTAGATTAAATGAATCAACTATTTTTTCTAAATCAGAACCTGCCAATAAAGCATTGCCATTTTCAATGATTTCTATCCATTCAGTTTGTTCTCTTAAAATTACACAAGGTTTTTGAAAGAAAAAAGATTCTTTTTGTAAGCCACCACTATCAGAAATAATTATTCTTGCATTCTTTTCAAGCGCAATAATATCCAAGAAACCAGCTGGTGGAATGATTAAAATAGAATTTGAATTTTTAATTTTTAAAAGCAAATCTCGATCTAATAATTCTTCCATTTTCCCTTTGGTTCGAGGGTGAATTGGAAGCACAATTTTCAAATTTTTACTTTCGGAGATCTGAATTAATGCTTTAAAAATCGAATTCAAATTCGCAGCAATGTCCGTGTTTGAATCGCGGTGAATCGTGCACAAAACATAATTATCCTTTACTAAATCATTAATCTTTAAAATAGCTGATTTTTCGTCTGAAATTTCAGAGAAATACATGCTGTTATCAAACATAATATCACCACATTGATAAACATTTGGAAAATCTATTGTCGCTTTGGAATGGATGGTTGTTGAAAAACCTTCTTTGCATAAATTCTCAAGTCCTGTTGCCGTTGGCGTAAAAAGTAAAGTTGAAAAATGGTCACATGCAATTCGATTTAATTCTTCCGGCATTGCTTTATTGAAACTTCTAAGTCCAGCTTCAATATGAACCACTGGTATATGAATTTTAGCTGCAGCTATACCTCCAGCAATGGTTGAATTTGTATCACCATAAACAACAACAGCATCAGGTTTTTCAGCCAAAAAAATACTTTCTAATCCTTCAATCATCTTTGCTGTTTGCGCACCATGGCTTCCGCTTCCAACATTCAAATTAAAATGCGGTTTTGGAATTTGCATTTCTTCAAAAAACACTTCCGACATATTTTCATCATAATGTTGTCCTGTATGAACAATCAATTCTTCTATTTCATAATGAAATTTTGTTCTAATTGCACGGCTAATTGCCGAAGACTTAATGATTTGAGGGCGAGCACCTATGATTGTTATGATTTTCTTTTTTTTCATCGTTATAATAAACTTTGTTCGGCGAAGCTAAAATAACCATTATCCGTGAATATGATGTGGTCGAGTAATGGTAAATCAATGTATTTTCCAAATTCATGTAAGGATTTTGTCAATTGTAGATCTTGCGAACTTGGATTTAAATTTCCACTCGGATGGTTGTGCGAAATGATAATTGAACTCGCTTGAAAAGTTAAAGCCATATTAAAAATAATTTTTCCATCTGCAATAGTTGAAGACATTCCTCCCTTGGAAACCTGCTTGGTATGAATAATTTCATTGGCGTGATTTAACATAATCAAGTAAAATTCCTCATGATTCAAATCTCCAAGAAACGGCTTTAAATGTTGATAGACCATAGCTGCACCCACAACTTTCAATTTAGAGGGTGTTTCTGAACCTTGTCTTCTTCGTCCTAATTCCAAAGCTGCAATTATGTTTATAGCTTTCGCTTCACCAATTCCATTGAATTTTAATAAATCCGATATTTGCACACGAGAAAATTCGGATAAATTGTTTCCAAAACTTGACAAAATTTCTTTTGATAGTTCTACAGCGCTTTTATTTCGTGTTCCAGAGCCAATAATTATGGCGAGCAATTCTGCATCAGAAAGTGCTGTCTTTCCTTTAAGAATGAGCTTTTCACGTGGTCGGTCATCTTCAGCCCAAGACTTTATACCTTGTTGTTCCATGAGTTTAAGTTAGTCAAAAAGATCTATTAAATACAACATTTTGTAATAAAAAGTCAGTAACTAATTTTAATTTTACAACATAATTCCTAAATATGTCAAAGAAAAACAAGCAACTTATCAATGTGGTTTACTCTACAAATCCAAATTTCAACTATGAATCTGAGAGCGATGAGGAACAGGAAACTTTGCCAAAAAATCAGCAAAAAATATATGTTTCAATCGATAGAAAACAGCGAGGCGGTAAAGATGTTACTTTAGTTGAAGGTTTTGTAGGTGCAGAAGATGATTTAAAGGAATTAGGTAAAACACTCAAAAGTAAATGTGGCGTTGGTGGTTCTGTAAAAGATAATGAAATTCTGATTCAAGGTGCGATGCGCGATAAAGTTTATGACCTTCTGATAAAAGACGGCTACACACAAACGAAGAAAAAAGGGGGGTAATTTTTTTTTTGAGTGTATGCTTTCGTAACCCCATTCACAATATTAATCAAATTCATTGTGCTAACAATAATCTCAATTTGAGCAATTATTTTCATTTTGCCTTTCTTTTTGCATGATCAAAAAGAAAGGCAAAATCTAGGCTTTGAATTTCATTTTGTTTGCAAATTATTATTAAACAATTATTTATGGTTCGTAGCAAACAATTTTAACTCCTTACTGAAATTGGATTTTAGCAGATGTTCTTTCAGAAATCCTCAAAATTCACCAATTTCAGTTCAGTAGCTAAAACCATGAAATTCAAGGCCGAAGATTGTTCGCTAATATTCAATAAATAGCTCTCACTTCGAATAAATTCTTAATTTTCAACATTAAAATAATTTACCTGTACGATTGCAAATACTAAATATTGTTTTCATATTAAACTCAATAATTAGCTGAAATTCTGAAAATAATAACTCAAATCTGTCCAAATATGAAAAAACTAACTTTAATTTTATCACTGCTTTTAGTTTGTTCCTACGGATTTTCTCAGAGTCGCTATATTCCAGCAGCCGTAAAAAAGATTGTTTACACAAGAGATGGTGGCGCTTGTCAATGTTGTGGTGGTTCAGTTGATTTAGAATACGATCACATCACGCCTTTTTCTTGCGGTGGACAAAGTACTACCTCCAACATTCAACTGCTATGCTTGAAATGTAATAGAAGTAAATCTAATAGTTGTTATTGTAAAATTCACGATCGAAAAGTAGGTACTAATTGCTGTGATGGGAATACAAGCACCACAAGGTCAACTTCTTCAGCTGTTCAATGTTCAGGAACCACGAAAAAAGGTGCACGATGCAGAAACAGGACAACCAATTCAAGTGGTAGGTGTCATTTACATTAATTTTAACCAACAATTTCAAAAGCTATGAGCACTAATAACTTATTCGCAATAGATTCTAAAACAGAAGAAATAATCGTTTCAGAATCTCCAAAAGGAAGTAATAAGATCAACTTTATAGAACGAATCGATAGACAAAAAAACGAATTACTTTACAATGCTGTTGTGACTTTGACAAGTATCAGCAATGCTCCCAATTTAGACATGACTACCTTCAAAGCAATGGATAAAGTTTGCCAGTTGATTTATGGAAAACAGAAAGGAAATAAGTAATTGACTAACTCTTACTTTTTCTCTAAGTAAAACGTTCAAAAATCATGTTCTAATTTCCCCAAATCTTACCCGTTGAAACTCCGTGGCAAGAATTACATTGTCCAGAAGACAAAGCTGAGCCCATGTATTGTTTTTGACCTGTTGGACCAGTAATCGCTGGATACAAACCGCTGATTGATACGCTTGCAGTAGTATAGAAATTTCCTTTTGAATCAATTTTCACCGTTGTAACCAAATTTCCGGTTCCATTTGGACCTGAGTATAATTCGATAGTTCCAGAGTTCAAAGTACTTGTCTGTGCTTCGTTGTAGGCTGTTCCCGCAACGGTAAAACACCCCTCACCTTTTCCGCCTGAAGTGTGACATTGCATACAATTTTGACCCATGTTGTGACTGTCGTCATCACCTGCTTTACTGATGTTTGATTCATCGCAACTGCCGTTTTTTTCACACGAGTTGAAAGTTACAAAGGAACTAACCGCTAAAAAGGTTCCGAATAGAATTGTGTTTAGATTTTTCATTTTTTTTGTTTTATTTTTAAAATTATACTTTGGGCGAAGCGAGATTAAACTTCCACCTTTGAAGGGGGGATGACTCTTTCGATTGACGAAGTCTTTCTGCAGGGATGAGTTATCTTCTTTTTTAAAACAAAGCTGATTTGTCACCTCCCTCAATCTCTCCTCAAGTAAAAACAACAAGCGTATTAGCCACAGCATTTTTCAAAGGCAAGTTATTATGTTCCTCCTCAAAATCAGTCAATTGATTGTAATAATGCTCTTTTACAAACGAAAACAAAGTTGAACTAGGATTTCTATCTAAATGATCTTCGTAATGTTCAACAAATGAGGAAATGTTTAGAAACTGAAACACTTGCATATTTGGTGCAAGTAAAAGCAAAAAAAGATCGGATGCTAAAATTATGTTTGCAATTTTCACAAAACAAAGTTAACGGATTAAATCAAAAGAAAAGTTAACGGTGCTTATTGAGAATGATTCTTTATTGTAGTTCGATTATTGTTCTCTTATGTATAAAGGTCTTAAACAAAAAAAGCCCAACTTTCGTTGAGCTTTCTGTTACGAGGTGGAAATTTATCTTTTAATAAATCTTCCTTGGTAAGTATTTGTGTTATCAGATAAACGAATCATATATGTTCCATTTGTCAATGACTCAACGTTTATTTCATTGTTATTTAAAATACCAGCTTTCACTTTTGAACCTAACATATCGATAATTTCAAAAGAAGCATTTTCGATATTATTGATTTTAATGGTTTCTGTTGCAGGATTAGGATAAGTTGAAACAGTAACTAAAGAAGTTGATTCTGTTAAATCAGCAGTTGATAATAAAACTGCATCAATTACATGTACAACTCCATTATCAGCTTCAACATTTGCAGTTGTAACATTTGCATCATTGATTTGAACTCCATTTGTAATGTCAACTACAACATCATCACCATTTAACATAGTAACGTTTCCATTTGTTAAATCACCTGAAACAACATTTCCTTCAGTAACGTGATAAAATAAAACGTCTGCAAGATTTGGCAATGCTAAAATTCCATTCAAATCAGTTCCAAGAGCTAAAGCAAGTGCATCAAATGCAGCATTAGTCGGAGCGAAAACAGTTAATTCAACAAATGGATCAGATAGAGCAGGTAATAATTCTGCTTTTACAACAGCAGCAACTAAAGTAGATAATCCTCCATCAATCGCTTTGTCAGCAACCGTTTCAATTGGAAGCAAAACTTTGTTCAATACATGAACAACACCATTATCTGCATCTACATTAGCAGTTGTTACTTGTGCTTGATTGATGAACACATTTCCTGTTGTTGTTTTAGTTAATTTCAATGTATTTACTGTACTCAATGGAGAAACGATTTGACCATTTGTAATTGCTGCTGCAAGTACTTCTGCTCCTAAAACGTGGTATTTTAAAACTTCTCCTAAAGTTGGTAAAGCAAGAATTCCATTAATATCTGTTCCTAAACCAGTTGCTAAAGCATCAAAAGCAGCATTTGTTGGAGCAAAAACTGTTAAAGTAGCTAATGGATTTGTTAAAGCAGGTAATAACTCTGCTTTTGCAACTGCTATAACCAATGTAGAGAATCCTCCATCGATTGCACGGTCAACAACTGTTTCAATCGGAAGTACAACATTGTTGATTACATGAACAACACCATTGTCAGCTTGAACATCAGCTAAAGTAACCATTGCATGATTTGCGTAAACTGAACCTGTTGTCGTTTTTGTCATTTTCAACGTGTTCACCGTAGATAAAGTGTTTACAATTGCACCGTTTGTAACGTTTGCAGCAGTTACTTCTGCTCCAAGTACGTGGTATTTTAAAATTTCAGCTAAAGTTGGTAAAGCCAAAAGTCCGTTAATATCCGTTCCTAAAGCAGTTGCTATAGCTGTAAAAGCATCATTTGTTGGAGCAAAAACTGTCAAAGTTGCCAATGGGTCAGTTAAAGCAGGCAATAATTCTTCTTGTGTTGCAGCTGTTAAAAGTGTTGTGAAATTATTTGTTGCAGCAACGTCAACAACTGTTTTTATAGGTAAAAGAACTTTATTTACAACATGAACAATTCCATTATCGGTTGTTAAATCAGCTGTCGTAACATTTGCTTGATCTGCGAAAACACTTCCTGTTGATGTTTTAGTTAAATAAATTGTTCCATTTGCAGTAGTGTTTAATGATGTTGCAACCTGACCATTTGTGATTGCAGCAGCTGCAACTTCTTGACCTAAAACGTGATAAGCCAAAATTGCTCCTAATTCAGGATTTGCTAAAAGTTGTGTAGCAGTAACTCCTAAAGCAGAAGCAAGTGCATCGAATGCCGCATTGTCAGGAGCAAAAACAGTTAATGTTGCAGTTGGATTTTGCAAAGTAGAAACTAATCCTGCTTGAATCAAGGCAGCTTTTAAAGTTGTGTGATTTGGGCTTGTCGAAATAACGTTGTCATAAACGTTTGTTTGACCAAATGCACCGAAAGAGGTTGCAACTAAAGCAAAAGATAAAGTTGTCTTCTTGAAATGTGTAATAAAAGTTTTTTTCATAATTTAAGATTTGATTTGTTTAATGAATTACTTAAAAATTTAAACAAAATAAAACTAATTATGTTTGTGAAGGCTTTAAAAAAACGTTAAAATTGATAATAAAAAATATTTTA